>NZ_JBSGBF010000017.1:0-97638 GCF_053601115.1 Streptomyces sp. NPDC004788 | reverse complement strand
GCGTGCGTCACCCACGCCGAGCAGCGAGCGTGACGCACGCGGACCACCCCGGCGGCGCCGTGCGCACCGCGCGCCGGGTCAGAGCACCTCGGTCACCGTGCCCGCGCCGACCGTGCGGCCGCCCTCGCGGATGGCGAAGCCGAGGCCGGGCTCCAGGGGCAGGTCGCGGCCGAGCTCGACGGTCATGGTGACCGTCTCGCCGGGGCGGGCCACGCCCTGGTCGCCGAGGTCGACGGCGCCGACGACGTCCGCCGTGCGGAGGTGGAACTGCGGCCGGTAGCCGGTCGAGACGGGCGTGCGGCGGCCGCCCTCGGCGGCGGACAGGACGTGCACCCGGGCCGTGAAGCGGCGGCGCGGCTCGACGCTGCCGGGCCGCGCCACCACGTGACCGCGGCGGACCGCGCCCCGCGGCACGCCGCGCAGCAGCAGCGCCACGTTGTCGCCGGCCTGCGCCGACTCCATCGGGCGGCCGAAGGTCTCGACACCGGTGACGACAGTCTCGGTGTCCGCGTCCGCGCCGAGGACGGCGACCCGGTCGCCGACCCGGACGGTGCCGCGCTCGACGGCGCCGGTGACGACGGTCCCGCGGCCGGTGATGGTGAGCACGCTCTCCACCGGCATCAGGAACGGCGCCTCCACATAACGCACCGGTACCGGCACGTACGTGTCCACCGCGTCGAGCAGCGCCTCCACGGCCGCCGTCCAGCGCGGGTCCCCCTCCAGGGCGCGCAGCCCGGAGACCCGGACGACCGGCAGGCCGTCGCCGCCGTAACCGTGCGCGGTGAGCAGCTCGCGTACCTCCAGCTCGACCAGGTCGGTCAGCTCGTCGTCGGCGCCGTCCGCCTTGTTGAGCGCCACCACGATGTGGTCGACGCCGACCTGACGGGCCAGCAGGACGTGCTCGGCGGTCTGCGGCATGATCCCGTCGAGCGCGGAGACGACGAGGATCGCCCCGTCGAGCTGCGCCGCGCCGGTGATCATGTTCTTGACGTAGTCGGCGTGCCCGGGCATGTCGACGTGCGCGTAGTGCCGGGTGTCCGTCTCGTACTCGACGTGCGCGGCGTTGATCGTGATGCCGCGTCGCGCCTCCTCGGGCGCGCGGTCGATCCGGTCGAACGGCACGTACGTGGTCGGGCCACCGGTGCCGCGCTCGCTGAGGACCTTGGTGATGGCGGCGGTGAGGGTGGTCTTGCCGTGGTCGACGTGGCCCATGGTGCCGATGTTGAGGTGCGGCTTGGTGCGTGCGTACGCCTGCTTGGACGTGTGGGACGTGTGGGACGTGTGGGACATGGCTGATCGCTCGTTTCGCGACTCGAAGCGTGGGCGGGACCCCGTGGCCGGACCGACCCTCCCCCTCTGGGGTCCGCCGGACGATCCGGGGAGGGTCAGCTTCGGTCGCCGCCGAGCGACGTGGTCAGCGCGAGAACGGCAGCCTTCGGCGCGTCCGCGACTGCGGACGGCGCTGCGAGGAAGGCGTACCGGGACATGCCCACGATGTTCCCGGTTCGCCGCGCCCCCGTCGAGCGAATTTCGGTGCGGTCAGAGGTTCTTGAGGGCCTCGCGGACCGAGAGCGGGGAGAGGCGGGAGGTGTTGTGGGCGACGAAGGCGCGGACCTCGTCGGGCGCCGTCTTGGCGTACTCGCGCAGGCTCCAGCCGATCGCCTTGCGGATGAAGAAGTCCGGGTGCGCGGACCGCAGCAGGCAGTAGGAGAAGAGCCGGCCGGCGTCGGTCGCGGTCTTGTAGCGGAGCTGGTGGAGCAGGGCGGTGCGGGCGATCCAGAGGTCGTCGTCGGCGATCCACTCGTCCATGTCGGAGACGAGCGCGGGGTCGGCGAGGACCAGGCCGCCGACGACGTGGGCGGCGAGGTGGTCGACGGTGTCCCACCAGGAGACGGTGGTGACGAGGGTGCGGGCGACCGGCAGGAAGGCGGAGGAGCAGCGCCCGACGTGCCGGCGCAGGTAGTCGACGGCGAAGTAGTGGTACTCCCGCTCGGGCAGCGCGAAGCAGCGCAGCGCGATCGCCGTGCAGTCGGCCTCGTCGGGCGCGGGAAGCCCGTCCAGGACGGTACGGGACAGGGCGCGGCGCTCGGGCGTGCGCAGGCCGAGGAAGGGGGCCACGCCCTTCATGTACGCGACCATCTCCTGCGCCCGGAACGGGTCGCCCGCGGCGGGGTAGACCTCGGTGAGGCGGCCGAGCACGGTGTCGGCGAGGGCGCTGTCGGGGACGACGGGCGTGATGACCTGGGTCATGCCCTCACGATAGGCACCATGGGCACGACAGGCTCCGCCCGCGCGCCGCGCAGACGGCCAGGCTGCCGTGACCCCCGCGAGGCGGCCGCGGCCCCGGGCAGGTCGCGAGACGGCCGTGACCCCGGACAGGTCGCAAGGCGGCCGCGGCCCCGCACAGACCGCGAGGCGTCCGTGGCCCCCGGACAGGTAGCGAGACGGCCGCGGCCCCGCACAGACCGAGAGGCGCGCCGTGGCCCCCGGGCGGACCGCGAGGCGGCTGTGGGCGGGCGCCGGGGGCAGGGTCGGCGCGATGCGGGCTTCCAGCGGTACGGCGATCACATCCGTGTGTCGGTTACGCTCCCCGGGTGCTTCTGTCGCCCAAGGCCCGGCTGATCTATCTGGCCGTGATCCTGCTGTCCGCGGGGGTGTCGGTGCTGCTCTTCGAGCCGCAGCGGCTGCTCTCGGCGGGCTGGCCGCCGCAGTCGAGCGGCGCCGCTGCGGTGGTCGTCTTCGGCCTCGCGTACGGGGTGTGCACGGCGGCCCTGGTTCCGCGCCCGATCCTGAACCTGGCGGCGGGCGCCCTCTTCGGCACCGCGGCCGGCTTCACGGCGGCCCTCGCCGGGACGGTCCTCGGCGCGGGCCTCTCCTTCGCGCTGGGCCGCGCGCTGGGGCAGGACGCGCTCCGCCCGTACGTCCGCGGCCGCTGGCTGCAGGCGGCGGACGGCCAGCTGAGCCGGCACGGCTTCCGCTCGATGCTGGCGATCCGGCTGTTCCCGGGCATGCCGTTCGCGGTGGCCAACTACGGGGCCGCCATCTCCCGGATGCGGTACCTCCCCTTCCTGCTGGCCACCGGCCTCGGCTCCGTACCGAACACGATCGCGTACGTGGTCGCGGGCAGCGAGGCCACCTCCCCCACCTCCCCCGCCTTCCTGATCTCGACCGGCTTCATCGTGCTGTCGGCGGCGGTCGCGGCGGTGGTCGGCTGGCGCAAGCGGCACCATCTGCGCAGGCCGGCCGATGCGGAAGCCCAGGCGGCTCCGGAGCGCGAGCACGCGGCCGTATAGTCGCCGCGGCGTCACACGCGGGGAGGGCCGCATGAGCGTGCGGGACGCGTCGAGGAGATCCTGACCGGACTGCGCGAGCTGCGCGCGGCGCACCGCGAGTCCCGGCAGGAACGGCTCCGCCAGTGACACCGTCGCCTTTCACCCGGGCGTTTCCCCGTCCTTCACCGGCCGTTTCCATGCCCGGGGTCCCGCCCGCCGCCCCGTGAACGATCACGTCACTTTGTGCCTGTACTCTGCGCACCGACCATATGACCGCGCACGCACATTCGGGACGGCCCTGGCCCCATGAGTTGGTTCGAATCATTCATCCTCGGACTCGTCCAGGGGCTGACGGAGTTCCTTCCCATCTCCTCCAGCGCGCACCTGCGACTCACCGCCGCGTTCGCCGGCTGGGAGGATCCGGGAGCCGCGTTCACCGCCATCACCCAGATAGGCACCGAGACCGCGGTCATCATCTACTTCCGCAAGGACATCGCGCGGATCGTCTCCACGTGGTTCCGCTCGCTCTTCGACAGGACACTGCGCCACGACCACGACGCCCAGATGGGCTGGCTGGTCATCGTCGGCTCGATTCCGATCGGCGTTCTCGGCGTCACGCTCAAGGACCAGATCGAGGGCCCGTTCCGCGATCTGCGGCTCACCGCCACCTCGCTGATCGTCATGGGCATCGTGCTCGGCATCGCGGACCGGCTCGCCGCCCGCGACGAGACGGGTGGCCGGCACCGGGCGGCGCGTGAGCGCAAGACGCTGGCGGAGCTCGGCGTGCGGGACGGCCTGATCTACGGCGTCTGCCAGGCGATGGCGCTGATCCCCGGCGTCTCCCGGTCCGGCGCGACCATCTCCGGCGGTCTGCTCATGGGCTACACCCGCGAGGCCGCCGCCCGCTACTCCTTCCTGCTCGCCATCCCGGCGGTGCTCGCCTCCGGCGGCATGGAGCTCAAGGACGCGGCCCAGGACGGCGGCGTCTCCTGGGGCCCGACGATCTTCGCCACGATCATCGCCTTCGCCGTCGGCTACGCGGTGATCGCCTGGTTCATGAAGTTCATCACCACCAAGAGCTTCATGCCCTTCGTGTACTACCGGATCCTGCTCGGCATCCTGCTGATCGCGCTGGTCTCGGCCGGTGTGCTCAGTCCGCACGCGGGCGAGTCCGCCGGCTGACGCGGCACCCACGGACACGCAGCGCGTCCGGCACTTCCCGGCCGGCAACTCGCCGCGCACACGCCGGATGGTCGCCGCGTCCAGCCGGTCGCGGGCCGGCCCACCGACCGCGAACGTGCCCTGCCCAACAGCCCCTCACTGTCACATCTTCACCGAACGGTCACCGTGTGATGATCGGTGAGTCCGCATGCCTTTTCATCCGCCTCGCGGCCGGAATACGATAGCCCTGCGTTCCGGTCGGCTCGCTGTGTGTGACGCAAGGGGTTGCTGTTCGTCTGGATGGCCGGTTTCGCGTTTCGTCATCGGATCCGTGACTCATGGAATTGGGTGACCCATGCCTCCTCGGCTCGTCGGCCATCAAGGCTCTCTGGCGGGACAGCAGTTTCCGATCGGCGCCACACCTCTCACCCTGGGTCGCAACAGCGACAACAGCGTGGTGATAACGGTGGGGAACGTCTCGCGCTTTCACGCCGAGGTGCGTCGCGAACGCCACGGATTCGTCCTCTACGACAGTGGCAGCAGCAATGGAACACGCGTCAACGGGACGCGGGTCACCTCGCACGAGCTGCGGCCCGGGGATCTCGTCGAGATCGGCACCGAGACGTTCCGCTTCGAAGCCGCCGACGCAATGGAGACCATCCTCGACCTCTCCGTGCTCGGGCCGGTCACTCCGTCCGAGGCGACCCTCGCGGCAGGACCGGTACTGAACGTCACGGTGACCGGCGGCGGTCCCGTCGGCCTGAGCTTCGCCCTTCTTCTGGAAAGCCTCATGGGACCCCGTGTGTCCATCACCGTGTACGACGGCCGGTGGGTCCAGGACGGGGCGAAGGTCGTCTGGAAGAGCGAAGGGCAGGGCAACGTCAGGCGGCAGCAGGTCGTCACCGTGCAGAGCCGCCAGTACCTGAACCTCCCCGAAGAGGCTCAGGACCGGCTTTTCCGCGGCGACGCGTACTCCGAAATGTGGCCGGTCGGCCCCGATTCGCTCCGCGGCCGCAAACCGAGGAACCTCCGGATCGCCTACATCGAGGACACACTCCTCGAATTGGCCAACGAGAAGCCGGAGCGGATCCGGCTGGTTCCCGAGGTGTTCGACCCGGCCGAGTACCAAAAGGCGGAGACCCGGGGGCACGTACTCGCCGTCTGCGAGGGAAGCCGTTCCCGAACGCGCGAGTATTTCACGGACCGGTTCGGCAATGCCGACAAGTCCATCTACTCGCTGAACGGGCAGCACATTCAGGATGTCGTCCTGGGCCTGCGCGTCAAATCGACCCTGACGGACCCCATGACGGTCCTGCTGACCGTGGCCCAGAACCGCTTCCTCCTCAACGCCCTGCGCGGCGAGGGTTTCCTGAACATGCGCCTCACGGACGCCGAGGCCGCGGAAGTGATAGGTATCGACCCGGTCCGGCACGTCTTCGAGGAGTGCATCGCCTCGCGCCCCTGTGTCATGGGACGGGACGACCACGGCGACTTCCAGTGCTCGACGCACAGCACGCTCTTCCTGCCCGCCATGGTCAGGGGCTCGGCCCTGTGGAAGCGGGTACTGGAGGGGCTGGCTCTGTTCGGCGTCGCCGAGCGGGACCTGAGCGCCGTCACGGCGTTCCGGCTCGACATGGTGCAGCGGCCCAGGTTCACCGCCCGGCTGTTCCCTGCCACGTCGACCACCCCGGGGACCTACGGCTTCCTGCTCGGCGACGCCGCCAACGCGATCCACTTCTGGCCCGGTCGCGGGCTCAACAGCGGCCTGGGCTCGGCCATTTCACTGGCCCGGTCCCTCAACGGCGCCTGGACCGGCCGGGCGTTCCGGGACGCCGACTTCGCCCGCCACGAGGCGGCCATGTCCATGCTCCAGTACCGGCACAAGAGCCGTGCCTGGAACACGATGATCACCACCGACGAGCACGGCGTCAGCCGCGCGATCAAGGAGAAGATCGCCCAGAGCATCGCGGAGTCCGAAGGGAAGGACCTGGAGCGGGACGCGGACATCGACGCGCTCATGGACCGGCTCCGGGGGATCCGCGACCGGCTGGCACCACGCGTTCCCGGCATGCCCGACGACGCGACCCTCCGGAGCCACCTGGAGACGCTCGAGTCCTCCACCCTGCGGACCCTGTGGGAGAGCGGCGCCTGGGACACCCTGATGGTCGGCGGCGAGGAAGTGGACATCGACATCTTCTACCAGTCGGCCGCGGCCGGCCGTCCCACCGGGGCCGCCGCCCCGCGCTGATCGCGCGGGCCCCGCCGCCGTCCGGCCGCCCACGCGGCCCCCTCACGGCGGCTCGTCCCCGCACCTCCGCCCCTGCTCGCGTCCTCGTGGGCGCCGAAACCGGCCGGCCGGTGACGCACGCAGCGGCGCAGCCTGCTGCGCTCGCTGTGCTGGCCTTGGCTCGCTCCGTCACCGGCCCTGAGCCGGGGCGCCCGTGGCCGGGCGGGCGGGCGCCGCGGGCATCACCCAGCGGATCAGGGTGATGACGGCGAGGCCGCCCCGCCGCGCGACGGGCAGGAGCAGCCGGACGCTCACCGGCACGGTGAGCAACTCCCTGGCCCAGGAGGGCAGGAGGTCCACGGCCGCGGCCGCGAGGAGGGCGTAGGGAACGCGGACCGGCCACGGCAGCGGCGGTGCCGCCAGCAGGTAGCGGGCGGTGGCCGCCGACTCGTCCGTGGTCGCCAGTTCGGGGCGCCGGCGGTCCAGTGCCTCGACGAGACCGGCCTCGGTCACCGGCGGCCGGGGGACGCCGAGCCGCCGGGCGACCGAGGCCATGTCCTCGACGTAGGCGTCCCGGCGGGCCTCGGTCAGCGGGGTCCGGCCGTACTGCTGGTACGCCCGCAGGAAGCAGAAGGTCTCGGCGATGTGGACCCAGGCGAGCAGCGACGGATCCGAGGCCCGGTAGGGCACCCCGTCGGGCGTCGTCCCGATGACCCGCCCGTGCACCGCCCGCACCCGCTCGATCGCCCGCTCGGCGTCCTCCGCCGGCCCGAACGTCGTCTCCGCCAGGAAGGTGCTGGTGCGCTGGAGGCGCCCCCAGGGATCACCGCGGAAGCCCGAGTGCGCCCATACGGCGGCCATGGCGACCGGGTGCAGGGACTGCAGGAGGAGTGCGGCGAGCCCTCCGACGTACATCGACGCGTCCGCGTGCACGGCCCGGATCGGCTGATCCGGCGCGAACCAGCGAGGGCCCGGCGTGTCGTGGATCCGGGCGCGCTTGCGGTGAGCCGTGGGCCCGGCCACCCGCAGCAGCAGCGCTTCCCCGGCCCTTCCACGCAGTCTCTCGATCAGCACCAGGGACACGGGAACCGCCTTCTTGGCTCACCTACCCCCGTGCGGCCCCGCCCATGCGGCGCGGGATCGACGCCATGCCGCGGGAGGCCGCCGCGCGCCCTGGCATTTCGATGCGGAATCGATGCGAGTTGAGCGACGGAGGGATCTCGCCGGAACGTGAGGACACGGAATCGACGCGGTTCCGCCGCACCGCCGCTCCGCGATCGGCGGTCGCACGTCCCGATGTCACCCACGCTGCCGCCCGGAGGAGGAACCGTCATGACCGCGCCCCTGGTGACCGGCCATTTCGCCACCCCGGCCGACACTCCCGCCCGCCCCGCGCCGCACGACACGACGGCCGACGACGAGCGGATCGCCCGAGGGCTGGTGCAGGGCGACGAACGCTGCCTGGACGCCGCCTACCACCGCTGGGGACGGCTCGTGCACATGCTCGCGGCCCGCGCCCTGGGCGACCCCCGCGAGGCGGAGGACGTCACCCAGCAGGTGTTCGTCGCCGCCTGGCGGGGCCGCGCGAACTTCCGTGCCGACCGGGGAAGCCTGCCGGCCTGGCTCACCGGCATCACCCGCCGGAAGATCGCCGACGCGCTGACCGCACGCACCCGGCGCACCGAGCTCGCCGCGGCCCTCGGCACCGCCCTGGAGCACACCGGCGGCTCCCACGAAGAGCCCGAGCGCATCGTCGACCGGCTCGTCGTCACCGAGGAACTGGCGCGCCTCCCCCGCGTCCAGCGCGACGTCCTGGAGCTCGCCTACTTCGCCGACCTGACCCAGACACAGATCGCCGACCGCACCGGCATGCCGCTCGGCACGGTCAAGAGCCACGCCCGCCGCGGCCTCCAGCGGATGCGCCACAACCTCGGCCTCGGCGCGACCGGCGGGTGATCCGAACCGACCGGACAGCGCGCCCCGAACGACCGACAGCAGAACGCAGGCCGCCGCCTCGACCGGCGGCGGCCGCCACACGACGGGTGGGAACGATGAACGCACGGAGTATCGCCGTGGTGGGTGCGGGGGTGGCGGGCCTCACCGCCGCCCACATCCTGAACCGCGCGCACGACGTGGTGCTGTACGAGGCCGAAGGACGGCTGGGCGGTCACGCACACACGCACGAACTGCCGGCGGCCGAAGGCGGGACGCTGCGCGTGGACACCGGTTTCATCGTCCACAACGAGCGCACCTACCCCCACCTCCTCCGGCTGTTCCGCGAACTCGGCGTGACCACCCAGGACTCCGAGATGAGCATGTCCGTACGCTGCGACGGCTGCGGCCTCGAGTACGCAGGAGCGCGCGGGATCCGCGGCCTCCTCGCCGGCGGCAACGCTCTGCGGGGGCGCCACCTGCGGACGCTCGCCGACGTCCCGCGCTTCCACCGCGCCGCGCGCCGCCTGCTGTCCGCCGACGACACCAGAGCGACCTTGGCCGACTTCCTGCGGGCACAGCGCTTCCCGGCCCACTTCGTCAGCCACTTCGCCGTCCCCCTCGTCTCCGCCGTCTGGTCCTGTGCCCCCGACACCGCGCTGCGCTACCCGGCCGGGTACCTGTTCCGGTTCCTCGACCACCACGGGCTGCTGTCGGTGACCGGCTCCCCGCAGTGGAAGACCGTCACCGGCGGCTCCGCGACCTACGTCGAGCGGATCGCGAAGCGCCTCTCCTCCGTACGGACCACCGCCCCCGTCCGCGCCGTCGTGCGCGGCGCCGGCCGGGCGACCGTCGTCACCGCCGACGGCGAGTCGGCAGAGCACGCCGCCGTGGTCATCGCGGTCCACCCCGACCAGGCCCTGCGGCTCCTGGCCGACCCGACCGAGGATGAGCGGCGTGTCCTCGGCGCCTTCACCTACTCCCGCAACCCGACGGTCCTGCACCGCGACACCAGTCTGCTGCCGCGCTCGCCGCACGCGAGGGCCTCGTGGAACTACTGGCTGCCGTCGTGCGCCGCCCGTCCGGGAGCCGTCCAGGTCAGCTACGACATGAACCGGCTCCAGCGGCTTCCCGCCCTCGAGCCCCACATCGTCACCCTCAACGCCGGCGACCGGGTCGACGAGTCGACCGTCCTGGCCCGCATGACGTACGAACACCCCGTCTACACCCCGGAGTCCGTGACCGCCCAGCGGCTCCTGCCCACCCTGCGCGGCCCCGTCACCGCCTACGCCGGCGCCTACCACGGCTGGGGCTTCCACGAGGACGGCTGCCGCTCCGGCGTCGAGGCCGCCCGTCACCTGGGGGTGACGTGGTGATGACCGGCCTGGCCCCGCCGTCCGTTCCCGCCCTGTACGCGACCGAGATCGCGCACACCAGGGTCGGCCCGGTCCGCCACTCCCTGCGCCACCGCACCTATCTGTGGCTGGTCGACATCGACGACCTGCCCGTGCTGCCCCGCCCGCTGCGCCCCCTCGCCCGCTTCGACCCGCGCGACCACTTCGACGGGACGGCTCCCTCGCTGCGGGCCGGGCTGGAAGCGTACCTGGCCGCGAACGGCGTACGGGACGCGGACGGGCGGGTGCTGATGCTCGCTCACGCACGCGTGCTGGGGCACGTCTTCAACCCGCTCACCCTGTACTGGTGCCACGACCGCGGCGGGCGGCGCGTGTGCGTGGTCGCCGAGGTGCACAACACCTACGGCGGACGCCACTGCTACCTGCTGCGCCCGGACGCACTGGGGCGGGCGGAGACCGCCAAGGAGTTCTACGTCTCGCCGTTCCTCGACGTCGAGGGCACCTACCGGATGCGGCTGCCGCTCCCGGGCGAGCGCCTCGACCTGACCGTCCAGCTCCGTCACACGGACGGGTCCCGCCCCCTGACGGCCACGGTCCGCGGCATCCGCGGCCCCGCCCGGCCGGGCACCCTGCTCGCCGCCGCCCTGCGCCACCCGTGGTCGACCGCCGCTGTCTCCCTCGGCATCCGCCGCCACGGCATCCACCTCTACCTCAAGGGGCTCCGCGTCCGGCCCCGGCCGCCCGGCCCGCCCCGTACGGCACCTGCCCAGGAAGGCACGTCATGACTCTCCCGCCTCCTTCCACCGCGCCGTCCGCCGCCGTTCCCGGGCGCGTCCCGGCGGACCCCGACCGATGGCCCGACGTCGCCCGGCCGCCGCGCTCCTCCGCGCTGCGCACCGCCGTCGCCCGCTACCTCGTGAACCGTGCCCTCGCCCGGCTGCCCCTGCGGATACGAACGGGCCGGGACACGGTCCCGGCTCCCGGGCGGGCCGACGGGGACGCCACCGCACCGACCCTCACGCTCCACGACCCGGACGCGTTCCCCCGCCGGATCGGCGCAGACGGGCTGATCGGCTTCGGCGAGTCGTACATGGCCGGCGAATGGGACGCCGACGACCTGGTCGGCGTCCTCACCGTCCTCGCGCTGCACGTCGACGACCTCGTCCCCGCGCCGCTGCACCGGTTCCGGGGCGCGTGGGTCCGGCGCAGGCCCAGGGCCGACCGCAACACGCCCGAGGGCGCGCGCGAGAACATCCACCGTCACTACGACCTCTCCAACGAGCTGTTCGCCCTCTTCCTCGACCCCGGTCTCAGCTACTCCTCGGCGATCTTCGACCCGCTGCCGGCGGAGCCCGTACTCCTCCCCGACGAGCGGTTCACCGCGGCCCAGCACCGCAAGATCGACCGGCTCCTCGACCTGGCCGGGACCGGCCCGGACACCTCACTCCTGGAGATCGGCACCGGCTGGGGCGAACTCGCGATCCGCGCCGCCGCCAGGGGTGCCCGCGTCCGCACCGTCACCCTCTCCGAGCAACAGCTCGCCCTCGCGCGGCGGCGCGTGGCGCAGGCAGGCGTGGCCAATCGCGTCACCGTCGAGCTCCTCGACTACCGTGACGTCCGCGGCCGTTACGACGCCGTCGTGAGCGTCGAGATGATCGAGGCGGTGGGAGCGGAGTTCTGGCCCGACTACTTCACCGCGCTCCGGCGCCTCCTCGCCCCCGGCGGCCGCGTCGCGCTCCAGGCCATCACCATGCCGCACGAGCGGATGCTCACCACCGCCCGCACCCACACGTGGATCAGCAAGTACGTCTTCCCGGGCGGTCTGATCCCCTCGCCGGACGCTCTCGCGCGCGAGAGCGCCGCCGCGGGACTGCGCATCACCCACGACAGGGGGTACGGCGACCACTACGCCGAGACCCTCCGCCAGTGGCGCACCCGCTTCCTCGCCCGGGAGGCCGCCGTCGACGCGCTGGGCTTCGACCACGTCTTCCGGCGGATGTGGGAGTTCTACCTCGCCTGGTCCGAGGCCGGATTCCGCTCGCACTACCTCGACGTCCGCCAGCTCGTGCTCACCGCCGACGAGCGACGCGATCCCGTCGACTCCGCCGGCCGGCGCGGGCAGGCGTCGTGAGCGCCGTCGACCCGGGAGCCCTGGGCCTCGTCCTCGCCGCCTCGGCGGCCGCCGCGTCCGCGGTCATGCTGACGGCCTTCGCCGTCGGCACCGCCAGGGGGCTGCACCGGATCGTGGACGTGGCCTGGGGGATCGCCTTCGCGGCCGTCGCCGTCGTGGCCTGGTGCCTCGCGGCCGGGCACGGCGAGGACGTGCGCCGGACCGCCGTCGCGCTCGCCACCGTGGTCTGGGGACTGCGGCTCGCGACCCACATCGCCCGGCGCGGACGCGGCCACGGGGAGGACCCCCGGTACGCCCGGATGCTCGCCCGCCCCCGCGGCAACCCCACGCTGTACGCGTTGCGGAAGGTCTACCTCCTCCAGGGCGCCCTGGTGTGGCTCGTCTCCCTCCCCGTCCAGGTCGCGGTCCTGCTCCCCGGCCCGCCGGGGGCGACCCTGTGGCTGGGGCTCGGGGTGTGGGCGATCGGGCTCGCCTTCGAAGCGGTGGGGGACCACCAGCTCGCCCGGTTCAAGGCGGATCCGGCGAACCGGGGCCGCGTCATGGACCAGGGGTTGTGGAGCTGGACCCGCCATCCCAACTACTTCGGCGACTTCCTCGTCTGGTGGGGCCTGTACCTGACGGCCTGCGCCACCTGGCAGACGGCTCTGCTCACCCTCGTCTCGCCGCTCCTCATGAGCGGTCTCCTCGTCTGGGGCAGCGGCAAGCGGCTCCTGGAGGCCCACATGGCCGACCGTCCCGGTTACGCGGCCTACCGGGCGCGCACCAGCGGCTTCCTCCCCCGGCCGCCCCGCCGGGCGCCGGACGCGGAGCGATCCGGCGACGCCCCGGCTCGGCGGGGACGGGGGGCTCACCCCCGCCGATGAGGCCGCCGCGTCACTCCTCCGTACTCCCGGCCGGTTCCCCGTAGAGCCGGGAGATCGCGCCGAGCGCCTCGCGCAGCCCGGTGGGTCGCACCGTGCCGGGAGCCGGAGGCCGGCCGGCCCAGCCGGGGCCCGCGAGCAGGACGAGAGGAGCGGTGCGCGCTCCCCGTACCCCGAACGCTGTCCCCGCGACGTGCCGGGCCAGTGCATGGTTCGCGGTGGACCTCGCCTGGGACCAGAGGGCGACGGCAGCCGGCCCGGAGCGCCTCACCGCCGCGTCGAGGGCCTCCGCGGGCACCGCCGCGCCGAACATCCTGGTCGGCAGGCCCTGTTCGGCCAGTCCCGCCGCGAGCGCCTCCAGCGGCAGCGTGTGCTGCTCCCCCGGGACGCACGCCAGCACGACCGGAGCGGCCGTGGCAGCCGTCGCCGGGCCGGTCACGGCGGCCCGGCGCAGCGCGGTGGAGACGTGCCAGGACAGCAGGTGCTCCACCTCGACGTAGCGGTCGCCGGACGACTCCCACTTGCGGCCGACCGCGTGCAGCGTCGGGACCATCACCTCCTCCCAGGCGGTGACCAGTCCGTGCTCCGCCAGCGCCTCCTGGAGCAGCCCTTCCATGGCGGGGCCGTCGAGGCGTACGGCGGCCCGGGCGAGCCCGCGGGCTTCCTGCCGTGCGTCGCCCAGGGGCAGACCGCTGCCCGGTCCCGGTCGACGGGTCCTCTCGGGGAGGACGCCCGCCGGGGGCGTGACCGCCCCTGCCGCGGCCCCGGCCGTGCCCCTTGCCGTCGTCCCCGCGTCGGCCGACGCCCCGCCGGACCGGGCCAGCGGTGGGCGGGCCGGCGGGACGTCGGGGGCGGCATGGGGAGCGGCGGTCGACTCCTCCGAGGGCCGGGCCAGCCGGGCGGCACTCGCGGCCTCGGCGGGCGGGACGCCCGAGGCCGTGAGACGGCACATCTCGTCGAGCATCGCGATGTCCGCCGGGCTCCACCGCCGGTGCCGTCCGTCCGCGCGCACAGCCGGGCCGACGCCGTACCGCCGGTCCCAGGAGCGCACCGTGGTGGGGGACACGCCCAGACGCCGTGCCACGGCGCCGGTCGTGATTCCGTGAGCCGTATCGGACATGTCACCTACCCTACGAGCTTCAGACGATGCGGAAACGATGCGCGGGCGGGGCGGCTCGCGTGCGGAGCGGTGTCAGGGGTGCCGCGCCCCGGCGACGAGCGGAAGGCGCGCGGCCACCGCGTCGCCCAGCCGCTCGAACTCCGCGCGCAGGAACGGCTCGGCCAGGCGGGCGAGGCCCTTGAACGCCAGTGACGCCCGATAGGTCAGCCGGGTGGCCGTCCCCTCGTCGGCGAAGCCGAGGTCGTCGGTCGCACGCACGGTCCGGTTCTCCCCGACGAACGACAGCCGCGCGGGCCCGTACTCGGCGAGCTCGTAGTGGAGCTCGGTCTCCCGGCCCCGGAACCGTGAGCTGTTGCGCCACCGGGCACCGGGCCGGACCGGACCGTCGTCGAGCCTTACGCAGCGGACGGTGCCGGGATCCCATTCCTCGGTGTGCGCGAAGTCCGCCAGATAGGCGACGAGTTCGGGCAGCGGACGGCGTACCACGATGACGCGCTCCACAGTGATCACTGTACGGTCCTCCTCCTGTTCCACCGGGTCCGTGGACCTTCCCGGGCACCGGTGCTTCCGGCCGAGCGGCCCCGGCGGATGCGCCCGGAGCCTCGGTTCCCCGCTCCGTCCCGCTCATGGCCCGTCGCTGTCCCGGTGCCCGCCGCCGGGGACCGGTGTGCGCGGGGCGTCCCCGGCCCCGCGGATCCGTCTCCCGATGTGTTCCGCCCGCGAGGGCGGTGCGGATGCGCCGGCGGGACGATGCCGGCGGGCGCGACGGCGGGCGCGGCGCCGGCCGCCGTACCGGGCTCTCCGAATCACCCGCCGCACGGGCCTTGGCCCCGCGCCCGTCAGGCCCGACACTGAGCCGATGACGCAGCGCGTGGATCTCGCGACCGTGATGGACCGGCTCGCCGTCGACGACCTGGTCACCGGCTACGCGATGGCCGTGGACGACTCCGACTGGCCGGCGTACCGGGCGCTCTTCACCCCGGACGGGCGGGCCGACTACCGCGGCTCGGGCGGGATCGAGGGCCCGGCCGCCGAGGTGGCCGACTGGCTCGCCGAGACGATGCGGCTCTTCCCCGTACGCCAGCACCTCATCGTCAACCGTCGGGTCCGCCTCCAGGACCTCGGCGGTTACCCGGGCGACGCGGCGACCGTGCGCGCCGACTATGTGAACCCGATGCGCTTCGAGTCGGGTGCGGACTTCGTGTGCGGCGGGCGGTACGGCTTCACGCTGCGGCGCACGGAGGACGGCTGGAGACTGCGCTCGGTGGTCGTCGAGGAGAAGTGGCGCCGGACGTGACCGGGCCCGGCCCCGCCCGGCCGTCCGAGCCGTCCGACGCATCCGGGCCCTCAAGCGCAACCGGCCCGTCCAGGCCACCCCGCGCCTCCGACGCACCCGAACCCGCCACCGCATCCGAAACCCCCGGCGCGTCCGACCCTCCGGCCGCGCCCCCGCGCGCGCACACTGGAGGCGACTCCTGGAGGCGGGGCATGACCGTCGGCGCGCGCACCGAAGCCACGACCGAGGCCGGCGACAGCGGCGGCGGGCGGTGGTCCGGCGTGCGGCGTTCCGCGTTCGCGCTGGTGCTCGGGGCGCTGCCCGCGCTCGCCTTTCCCGCGCCGTCCCTGTGGTGGTTCGCGTACGTCGCCCTCGTTCCCTGGCTGCTGCTGATCCGTACGGCTCCGAGCGCGCGCCGGGCCGGGTTGGACGGCTGGTCAGGCGGGGTCGGGTTCATGCTGGCGGTGCACCACTGGTTGCTGCCCAGCCTGCATGTGTTCCTGCTGGTGCTCGCCGCCCTCATGGGGCTGCTGTGGCTGCCCTGGGGGCGGCTCGTGCGGGCGATGCTCGGCGGGCAGCCGTCTCCGGGGCGGGCCGCCGCCGCACTCCTGGTCGTCCCCTCCGGCTGGCTGATGGTCGAGCTGGTCCGGTCCTGGCAGGGCCTCGGCGGGCCCTGGGGGCTGCTCGGGGCGAGCCAGTGGCAGGTGCCGCCCGCGCTGCGGCTCGCCTCGGTCGGCGGGGTGTGGCTGGTGAGTCTGCTGGTGGTGGCGGTGAACACGGCCGTCGCCCTGCTGTTCGCCTCGACGGCGCCCGTACGCCGTACCGGCATCGCCGGTCTCACCGGTGGCGCGCTGGCCCTGGGTCTCGTCTGGTGGGGCGTCCCTGCGCCGCGGCTCACCGGCACGGTGCGGATCGCGGTGGTCCAGCCGGGCGTGTACGACCCCGACGGGGCCGGGGTCGCGGGCCTGCGGTTCGGTCGGGGCGAGGCGCTGACCCGGGCGCTGGCCGGGCAGCGGCTCGACCTGGTGGTGTGGGGCGAGAGCAGCGTCGGTGCGGACCTGCGGACCCGGCCGGAGCTCTCGGCCCGGCTCACCTCGCTCGCCCGGCGGGTCGGGGCGCCGGTCCTGGTGAACGTGGACGCGCGCCGCTCCGACCGGCCCGGGATCTACAAGAGCGCGATCCTGGTCGGGCCGGACGGGCCGACGGACGAGCGCTACGACAAGATGCGGCTCGTGCCGTTCGGCGAGTACATCCCGATGCGGCCGATGCTCGGCTGGGCGACCTCGGTCGGCAAGGCGGCGGCCGAGGACCGGCGGCGCGGCACGACGCCGGTGGTGATGACCCTGCCGGCCGCCCCGGGCGGCACGGCGCCCGGCCTGCGGATCGGTCCGCTGATCTGCTTCGAGACGGCCTTTCCCGACATGAGCCGGCGGCTCGCGAACAACGGCGCGGCGGTGCTCGTCGCCCAGTCGTCGACCTCGACCTTCCAGGACAGCTGGGCCCCGGCGCAGCACGCCTCGCTCGGCGCGCTGCGGGCGGCGGAGACGGGCCGCCCGATGGTGCACGCGACGCTGACCGGGGTCAGTGCCGCGTACGGCCCGGACGGGCGGCGTACCGGCCCGGTGCTCGGCACCCGCGCCAGCGCCTCCGCCGTCTACGAACTGCCGCTGTCGGACACCCGGACGCTCTACGACCGGCTGGGCCCCTGGCCGGTGTACGCGGCGGTCCTGGTGCTGCTGGCCACCGCCGCGGCGAGGTGGCTGACGAACCGGCTCAGGACGTCTGGGCGAGGGCCTCGCGGACCACGCGCTCGCACAGCTCGTGGGTGAGCAGGGCGTCCCGCGCGCTGAGCAGCCGCCCCTCGCGTACGGCGTCGAGGAAGGCGTGCACCGCCTGCTCGATGCCGCGCTGACGGGCCACCGGCACCCAGTCGCCGCGCCGCCGCACGGTGGGCTGGCCCTTGTGGTCGACGATCTCGGCGAGGTTGAGGACCTGGCGCTTGGTGTCCTGCCCGGAGACCTCCAGGATCTCCTCGGTGGAGCCGCTCATGTGGTTCATGGTGCCGATGGCGGTGAAGCCGTCGCCGGACAGCTGGAGCACGACGTGGTGCATCAGGCCGTCGCGGATCCGGGCGCGTACGTCGATGTGCTCGACCTCGCCGGGGATCAGGAAGCGCAGGGTGTCGACGACGTGGATGAAGTCGTCGAGGACGAAGGTGCGCGGATCCTCGGGCAGTCCGATCCGGTTCTTCTGCATGAGGATCAGGTCGCGCGGGTGGTCGGCGCACTGGGCGTAGCCGGGCGCGAGGCGGCGGTTGAAGCCGACGGCGAGGCTGACGGCGCGCTTCTCGGCGAGTTCCACGAGCAGTTCGGACTCGGCGTAGTGGTAGGCGAGCGGCTTGTCGACGTACGTGGGCACGCCGGCCTCCAGGAGCCGGGTGACGATTCCGGGGTGCGCGGAGGTGGGGGCGTGCACGAAGGCGGCGTCGAGCCCGGCGGCGAGCAGCGAGTCGAGGTCGCGGTGGCGGCGGCCGGCGGGCACGTGGAAGGTGTCGCCGACGCGGTCGAGGGTGGCGGCGGTGCGGGTCTGGAGGTGGAGCTCGACCCCGGGAAGGGTGGTCAGCACGGGGAGATATGCCTTCTGGGCGATGTCGCCGAGTCCGATGCAGCCGACCTTCACGGGGTCTCCTCCTGGGGGTGGGGGTAGCGGCGTTCGCGCCGGTCAGCTTACGCGCGCGGGCGCGTCGTCGACCGGGGGGTGCCAGTCGGCGATGCCGTCGAAGCCGCGCAGGATCAGTCCGGGGCCGAAGCGGGAGACGGCGGCGGCGAGCGCGTCGCGCAGGACGACCGCGGGTGCGGCGCCGAGCATGGTGGCGCGGCCGGTGCGGGCGGCCCGGCGGACGACGGCGGTGGTACGGGGCAGCCGGTCGGCGGTGTAGGCGGCGAGCGCGCGGTCGACGGGAGCGTCGGTCCGGGCGTGGTGGGCGAGCACGATCGCGTCCTCGACGGCCTGGTTGCCGCCCTGGCCGAGGCTCGGGGTCATGGCGTGGGCGGCGTCACCGAGGAGGGCGGTGCGGCCGTGGTGGAAGGCGGGCAGCGGGTCGATCAGGTGGTGGACGTCATTGCGCAGCACGCCGGCCGGGTCGGCGGCGGCGAGGATCTCGGGCACGGGGTGGTGCCAGTCGCCGAACAGGCGCAGCAGTTCGGCGCGTTCGTCGTCGGGGGCGTGCGCTCCGGCGGGCGCGGTGGCCGCGGCGTACGCGTAGATCCTGCCGTCCTTCAGCGGCTGGGTGCCCCAGAGCCGGCCGCGGCCCCAGGTCTCGTGCGGAGCGAACGGGGCGGCGGGGGCGGGGATGACGGTCCGCCAGGTGGTGAAGCCGGCGTAGCGGGGGCCGGGGTGGGCGGGGAAGAGGGTGCGGCGCAGGGCGGAGCGGATGCCGTCGGCGCCGACGACGAGTTCGGCCGCGAGTTCGCCGTCGGGGGTGGTGAGGCGGGCGGGGCGGTGGGCGTCGCCGGGATCGGCCAGGGCGGCTGCGGCGCCGGTGCGGATGGTGCCCTCGGGGAGTTCGGCGCGCAGCAGGTCGACGAGGGTGGCGCGGTGGAGGACGACGAGCGGGCCGCCGAAGCGTGCGGCGGCGGCCTTGGCGTCGGTCCGGACGAGCCAGCGGCCGTCGGGGCGGCGCATGCCGCCGTCGCCCTGCCAGGCGGCGAGCTCGCGGACCCGGTCGCCGAGGCCGATGACGTCGAGGGCGCGCAGGGCGTTGGGGGCGAGGCCGATGCCGGCGCCGACGGGGGCGAGGGAGGCGGCGCGTTCGAGGACGGTGACGTGCCAGCCGCGGGTGCGCAGGGCGACGGCGGCGGTGAGGCCGCCGATGCCGGCTCCGACGACGACGGCGCGGTGCTGTTCCATGACTCCCCCTCGGGAACTACAGATGTAGTGACGTGTTCGAACGTACTACACCTGTAGTCACCCTGTCAGGCCCGGGTCGGTAGGTTGTCCCCCATGACCGCAGCACCGGCCCCCGACGCACCCGGCACACCACCCGCCACACCACCCGCCACCCCACCCGGCACACCGCACGACGCACCCGGGGCACCGCCCACCCGCGCCGAGCGCATCGGCGACGCCGCCCTCGACCTGCTGGTGGAGCGCGGGATGCGCGGGCTCACCCATCGCGCCGTCGACGAGCGGGCCGGACTCCCCCAGGGCTCCACCTCCAACCACGCCCGCACCCGCCAGGCCCTCCTGGAAACCGCCGTGCGCCGCCAGGTCGAGCTCGAAGCGGCCGTGCTCGCCCCGCACGAGCTGCCGGCGGCCGGCGCCGGACCGGAGGACCTGGTCGACGCCCTCGCGCTCGCGCTGCACCGCTATCTGACGGACCACCGGGCGCTGCTCGTGTCCCGCTACGAGCTCGCCCTGGAGGCCACCCGCCGCCCCGAGCTGCGCTCCTTCTTCGACTCGGCGGGCAGCGTCTTCCACACCCCGCTGATCGCGATGATGCGCGCCGCCGGCTCCCCCGCGCCCGAGCGGCACGCGCTCTCGCTCGTCGCCTGGTGCGAGGGGCTGATGTTCTCCTGCGCCGCCGGGTCCTTCCACGCGGCCGTGCCGGACCGGGCGGAGCTGCGCACCGGGTTCGACGAGCTGCTGCGGGGCATGCTCGGCGGCACCGGCGGCTGAACCCCCGTCAATCCCCTGGCCACGGACCGCGATCGTCGGCCAGGATGCGGAGCATGTTTGCCGAACGCATCGAAACGGACCCGCGCACGCTGCCCGACACCCAGGAGGCGGAGCGCACGGCTCTGGAACAGTGGCTCGACTGGCACCGCCTGACCCTGGCCGTGAAGTGCGCGGGCCTCGACGACGCGCAGCTGCGCACCGCCTCCGCGCCGCCGTCCGACCTCAACCTGCTCGGCCTGGTCCGCCACATGGCCGAGGTCGAGCGCGGCTGGTTCCGGCGGATCCTCACCGGGGAGGAGGTCGGCTGGATCTACGCCACGGAGGAGGACCGGGACCGGGACATCCACGTCACCGACGAGGACACCTGGGAGGAGGCGTACGCCACCTGGCAGGCCGAGATCGAGCAGGCCAGGGCCAACGCGGCCGGCCGCGGTCTCGACGATCTGACCGTGGGCAGGCACCGCTCCGGCCAGACCTTCAACCTGCGGTGGATCTACCTGCACATGATCGAGGAGTACGCCCGCCACAACGGCCACGCGGACCTCATCCGCGAGCGCATCGACGGCGCCACCGGCGACTGAGCGCGAGCGGCCCGGGCGCTCCCGGACACTCCCTGACGCTTCCGGGCGCGGAGCCCTGGGCGCACGCGGCCGGCCCACGCGGTCGGCCCCGCGGTCAGCCCCTGCGGTCAGCCCGCGCCCGGTTGATCACTCGTGCGGGGCATTCCCCGCGAGTAGGGGTTCGCGGAACCGGCCGCGACCAGCAGAGTTGCACGGGTGCATGGAACCAGAACCACAGTGACGCTGCTCGCCGGCGTGGCCGGGATGGCGATGGCCGCCCTCTCCGGCTGCGTCGCCGTCGAACCGTCCCCCGCGGCCCCCGCGCCCGCTCCCGCCGCCTCCTCCGGACCCGCCGGTCAGGACGTCGCGCCCCAGATCGTCCAGGGCCCCGCCCGGGAGGCCCTGGAGGCGGCGATGCCCGATCCCCCGACGCCCGAGCCCCGCTCGACCGTCACCCGCCACCCGGCCGGCGGCCCGGCCCCGGCGCACCGGCACCAGGCCACGAACCCGCGCCCCGACCACGTACCGGGACAGCAGCGCCGGCACCCGGCCGCCGGTATGCCCGAGCTGCCGGAGGTGGCGAAGGCGCCGCACTCCAGGGTCGACGTCTGCGCCCTCGGCGAGGCGTACGGCGGCTGGAGCCCGCGCAGCGAGCAGGCGCGGATCTGCCGGGGCACCTACGGACGCTGAGGCACGGGAGCCGCGGGCAGCGCCGTACGTGCCTCACTGCCCGCGCAACCGCAGCTCCAGGCGCTCGATCGCGGCCCGCACCCCGTTCCCGTACCCGTCGTCGTCCAGGTACGCGGAGGCGGCGCGGGCCCGGTCCAGGTGGACGCGTGCCGCGTCGGGACGGGCCAGCTTCACGTAGTCGGCGGCGAGGTTGAGGTGGAGCGAGGGGTAGAGGGCGCGCAGCGCGGCCGCCGAGTCGTGCCGGGCCAGCCGGTCCTCGTCGAGGCCCTCGGCGGCGGTCAGCGCCCGCAGATCCCAGGCCAGCTCGGTGTCCGGGTCGTCCTGGGCGTCGGCCATGTAGTGCGCGAGCGTGCAGCGGTGCAGCGGGTCGCCGTCCGGTCCGAGCTGCTGCCAGATCGCGCCGAAGCGGTTGCGGGCCTCCTCCCGGTCGCCGCCGTGGAGCAGCATCATCGCCTGCCCGATCCTGGTCATGACGGCATCGTCCGACACCTGCTGCCCGGTCACTACGGCCTCCACGCTGTCCATGCGGTCGCTACGGCCCTCGTACGAGACGGCCGGGGACAAGACTCGGATCCGACGCTAACCGGCGCCGCGCCGGATCCGGGCGAGGCTCAGCCGAGGTCGGGGATGCGCCAGTCGATCGGCTCGTGTCCCTGGGCCGCGACGGCCTTGTCGATCTGAGTGAACGGCGCGGAGCCGAAGAACTTCTTCGCCGACAGCGGCGAGGGGTGGGCGCCCTTCACCACGACGTGCCGCGACTCGTCGATGAGCGGCAGCTTCTTCTGCGCGTAGTTGCCCCACAGCACGAAGACCACCGGGTCGGGGCGGGCGGAGACGGCCGAGATGACGGCGTCGGTGAACTTCTCCCAGCCCTTGCCCTTGTGCGAGTTGGCCTCGCCGGCGCGGACCGTGAGCACCGCGTTGAGCAGCAGCACGCCCTGCTCGGCCCACGGCATCAGATAGCCGTTGTCGGGGATGGGGTGGCCGAGCTCGGCCTGCATCTCCTTGTAGATGTTGCGCAGCGAGGGCGGGGTCTTCACGCCGGGGCGGACGGAGAAGCACAGGCCGTGGCCCTGGCCCTCGCCGTGGTACGGGTCCTGGCCGAGGATCAGGACCTTCACCTTGTCGAACGGGGTGGCGGCGAGGGCGGCGAAGACCTCCTCGCGCGGCGGGTAGACCGGCCCCTTGGCCCGCTCCTCCTCGACGAACTCGGTGAGCTGCGCGAAGTAGGGCTTCTCCAGCTCGGCGCCGAGGACGCCGCGCCAGGACTCGGGCAGCATGTCGGTGTCGGTCACGTCAACAACCTCCGGTGGGCGTTCTTGTTACTCCGAACGAGAACCTACCGGGACCCACTGACAACGCCGCCCGCTCCCTCCTCCTCCGCGGGCTTCCGCGGTTCCTACCAGCTGGTACGGCGGCTGAGCTCCCACATCTGCATGACGGTCTGCGGGTCGAGCGCCCGCTCGCCGCCGCCGATGTCCTCGCTGGCGGCGATGTAGAGCTTGCCCTGCCACAGCGGCAGCAGCCGGACGTCCTGGACCAGGATCTCCTGGGCCTGGTTGAACTCGTCCGTGACGGCCCCGCGGTCACTGACCCGGCGCGACTTGGGCAGCAGGTCGTCGGTGATCTCCGGGCTGATGTACGGGGTGCCGAGGACGTTCTCCTTGCCCACGAAGGGCGCGATGAAGTTGTCCGGGTCGGGGAAGTCGGGGAACCAGCCGCGGCCGAAGACCGGGTACTCGCCGTGCTGGTAGCCGGCCTGGAACTCCTTCCACGGCTTGCCGTGGAGGGTGATCTTGAACAGCCCGGACTCCTCCAGCTGCCGCTTGAGCTCGGCGAACTCGCCGGCGGTGGCGGAGCCGTAACGGTCGGTGGTGTACCAGAAGTCCAGCTCGACGGGCTCGGTGATGCCGGCGCCGCGCAGGATGGCCTTGGCCTTGGAGACGCTGGGCGAGCCGAAGCGGTCGTAGAACTTGGTGGTGTGCCCGGCGATGCCCTTGGGGACCATGGAGTACAGCGGCTCGGCGGTGCCCTGGTAGACCTTGCTGACCAGCTCGTCGCGGTCGACGAGCTGGGCGATGGCCTTGCGCACGGGCAGCTTGGCGACCGCTCCGTCCTTGGCGTTGAAGACCAGGTAGCGGATGTCGGCGCCGGTGGACTCGACGAGCTGGAGGTGCTCGTTCTCCGGCTTGTCGGCCTGGAGGTCGACGACCTCGGCGGCGGTCAGACCGCGGTAGGTGGCGTCGATCTCCTTCTTCTTCAGGGCGGCGACCATCGGCTCGGACTCCTTGAAGTACCGGATGGTCACGCCGCCGTTCTTGCGGTCGGCGAAGCCCTTGTAGCTGGGGTTGGTGTTCAGCCTGGCCTCCTCGCCCTCCTCGTAGGAGTCGAGGACGTACGGGCCGGAGCCCATGAGCTTGCCGTCCTCGCGGAGCTTGTCCGCGGGGTACTCGGCCGGGTCGACGATCGACATGGCCGGGGTGGCGAGGATGAACGGGAAGGTCGCGTCGGGCTTGTTCAGCCGGAAGACCACCGTGCTCGGGTCGGGGACGTCGATCTTGTCGAGCGAGCCGAGCATGCCGTTGGGGCCGCCCTCGACCTTGATGGTGCGGATCCGCTCGATCGAGTACTTGACCGCGTTGGCGTCCAGCTTGTGACCGTTGGAGAAGGTCAGCCCGTCATGGATCGAGCACTCGAAGACCCGGCTGTTGGAATCCGGCTTGAACTGGCAGTCGGCGGCGTCCGGCTTGGGCGCCGCGCTGCCGGTGGGGAAGGCCACGAGCGTCTGGAAGACATTCCGGAAGAGCTCCCAGGAATTGTCCCAGGCGGCCGCGGGGTCGAGCGTCGTGGGAGAACTCGTCGTCCCGACGACGATTCTCTGTTCCGCCGTGGATTCAGCGTCCGAAAAGACACTGCATCCGGACAGGACGGATATGGACGCAAGGGCTGCAGTTGCCTGCAGGCTGGTCCGGTTGAACACGCGCACGCTCCTCGTTCAGCCTGGGGTCGGCAGACGATACCGCAGCGCCCCGCCGGATCAATGACCGACCCTGACGGGGCACTTGAGGCATTCCGCGCGCAACCGGGGCCAAACCGGTCAGGAATTCAGGAAAGTGTCCGGATATCGGTCACTCGACTCCGGAGTTCAGGAAAAGACCGCCGTCGACGACCAGTGTCTGGCCCGTGATCCACTCCGCCTGGGACGAGGTGAGGAAGGCGGCGGCACCGCCGATGTCCTGCGGCTCGCCGAGCCGGCCCAGCGCGTAGCGGGAGGCCGCCTCGGTCTCCCGGCCCTCGTAGAGCGCGGCGGCGAATTTCGTCTTCACGACGGCCGGCGCGATCGAGTTGACCCGGACCAGTGGCGCGAATTCGTGCGCCAGCTGGAGGGTGAGATTGATCATGGCGGCCTTGCTCATTCCGTACGCGCCGATGAACGGCGACGCGGAGAGGCCGGCGATCGAGGCGATGTTCACGATCGCCCCGCCGTGTTCCTTCTGCCAGGCCCGGTAGGTCTGCTGGGCGAAACCGAGCGCCGAGACCACATTCGTCTCGAAGACCTTGCGGGCGACGCCCAGGTCGAGCTCGGCGATCGGGCCGAAGACCGGGTTCGTACCGGCGTTGTTGACCAGGAAGTCGACCCGGCCGAAGGCCGCCATGGTGGCTTCGACCGCGGCGGCCTGGTGGGCCTCGTCGTGGGCCTTGCCGGGCACCGCGATGACCCGGTCGGCGCCGAGCCGCTCCACGGCCTCCTTGAGGGCCTCCTCGCCGCGTCCGGTGATGCAGACCCGGTCGCCGCGGGCGACCAGGGCCTCGGCGACGCCGTAGCCGATGCCCCGGCTGGCGCCGGTGACCAGGGCGACCTTGCCCGAGAGCTCGGGCAGCTGCTTCGCGCTCATGTCCTTGACTCCTCTGCCTCTGTCTCCTCTCGCGCCGCGCGTCAGTTGAGCGGGCCGCCGGCCACGTACATGACCTGGCCGGAGACGAACCCGGCGTCGTCGCCCGTGAAGAAGGCGATGGCGTTGGCGACGTCCTCGGGACGGCCGACGCGCTGCACCGGGATCATGGAGGCGGCGGCCGCCTGGAACTCCTCGAAGCCCATGCCGACCCGCTCGGCGGTCTGCGCGGTCATCTCGGTGACGATGAAGCCGGGGGCGACGGCGTTGGCGGTGATGCCGAACTTGCCGAGCTCCTTGGCGAGGGTCTTGGTGAAGCCCTGCAGACCGGCCTTGACGGCGGAGTAGTTGGCCTGGCCGCGGTTGCCGAGGGCCGAGGAGGAGGAGAGCGAGACGATCCGGCCGAAGCCGGCGTCCACCATGTGCTTCTGGACGGCCTTGGCCATCAGGAACGCGCCCTTGAGGTGCACGTTCATCACGATGTCCCAGTCCGACTCGGACATCTTGAAGAGCAGGTTGTCGCGGAGCACGCCCGCGTTGTTGACGAGGATCGTCGGCGCGCCGAGTTCGGCGGCGACGCGCGCGACCGCGGCCTCCACCTGGGCGCTGTCGGAGACGTCGCAGCCGACGGCGAGCGCGCGGCCGCCCGCGGCGGTGATCTTCTCGACGGTGTCCTTGCAGGCCGCCTCGTCGAGGTCGAGCACGGCGACGGCGCGGCCCTCGGCCGCGAGCCGGATCGCGGTGGCGGCGCCGATGCCCCGCGCCGCACCGGTGACGACGGCTACGCGCTGCTCGGTGGTGGACATGCTTGTTCTCCTCGCCCTTGGATCGTCCCTGGATACGGTCCGTACCCCGCGGTCGGCTCGCGCTCCCGCACATGAGCAACCGCTTAGTAGGTCCGCAGACGAGACGCTAGAAGCCCTGGCACCCGGTGTCAACGGCCCACCGGGTGCACCGGGCCGCGCGCGGGGGCTCAGCGCACGAGCAGGTCGAGCAGGCGTTCCACCTCGGCCTCGGGATCGGCCGTCAGACCGGTGTGCACGGGGCCGGGCTGGACCACCGTCGAGCGCGGCGCGATCAGCCAGCGGAAGCGCCGGCCGGCGTCGTCGCGGGCGGCCTGTCCGGCGGCGTCCCCACCCAGGCAGACGCCCTCGACCGCGTGCAGCGCGGCCCGTACGCCGGTGACGTCGGCGTCCGGGTCGAGCGCGGAGAGCTTGGCCTCGTCCAGATGGGTGCGCGCGGCCACGAAGGACCGGGCCCGGCAGTAGACGACCACGCCGGCGTTGAAGCACTCGCCGCGCTCGACGCGGGGCACGACGCGCAGCAGCGCGTACTCGAAGACATCGCGGTCGGTCACGTGGTGCTGTCCTTCTCGGTGCTGTCCTTCTGGGCGCCGTCCTTCTGGGCGGAGCGCGGGGCGAGGCGGTCGGCGAGCCAGCCGGGCGGCTGCTGGGGCCGCCGCTCGGTGCGGGGGCCGAGGGTGATCCGCTCGTGGATGGTCGCCGCGCGCGGCAGCAGCGCCTCCACGTAGGCCGCCCGCAGCTCGTCCGTGCTCGCGAAGCCGGGCTCGTCGACCAGCCACTCGTCGGGCACGTCGGCCGCCACCTCGGTGAGCAGCTCGCGGGTGACGAGTGGTGCGAGCTCGGCCGCCGCGGCCGCGATGTCGGGCCCGAAGGGCGCGAGGGCGTGGTCGGAGGCGTCGTAGGGCTTGGCGGCGGACGCCTGGGCGCCGGGCCAGTTGTGGTGCCAGATCATGGTGGCGCCGTGGTCGATGAGCCACAGCTCGCCGTGCCAGACCAGCATGTTGGGGTTGCGCCAGGACCGGTCGACGTTGTTGATCACGGCGTCGAACCAGACCACCTTCCCGGCCTCCTTCGGGTCGACCTCGTACGCGAGCGGGTCGAAGCCGAGCGAGCCGGGCAGGAAGTCCATCCCGAGGTTCAGCCCGCCGCTCGCCTTCAGCAGCTCCTGCACCTCCTGGTCCGGCTCCGAGAGCCCGATCACCGGATCCAGCTGGATCGCCACCAGCTCCGGCACCCTGAGCCCCAGCCGCCGGGCCAGCTGCCCGCAGATCACCTCGGCGACGAGGGTCTTGCGCCCCTGGCCGGCGCCGGTGAACTTCATGACGTACGTGCCGAGATCGTCGGCCTCGACGATCCCGGGGAGCGAGCCGCCCTCACGCAGGGGCGTGACATAGCGGGTCGCTACGACCTCTTGCAACACTTTCCCAGGCCACCCATCTCTTCAACCTTGCAATCCACGGAAGGCTTCTCCGGAGCGTAGAGGCCGGGAACACGGGTCGACAGCGCTGGGGAGAATCTGGGGAGTTTCGGCTAGCAAGCTGATCTCCCGCGCTCCCCAAGCAGACCGTCGATGGTGCCGCGTCCCTTGCTGCCGGCCTCCGGCATGAAGTGAGCATAGTAACCGAGAGTGATCGCAGGCGAGGAGTGTCCGAGCCACCGAGCCAGGGTCACGACGGACTCTCCGGCTTCCAGCATGATCGAGGCGTAGGTGTGCCGAAGCACATGGAAGCCGTCCTTCGGAGCCGCCGCCCACTGCCAGGCTTTCGCCCCCTCGGCGCGCGGCGGGATGACGCCTGCCTTGGCCAAGGCAGGCTTCCAGGTGTAGGTGTTCCATGTGTTCACCGCGACAGCGTTGCCGAAGCGCGTGGTGAGCAGCAGGGAGAACTTCTTCCTCTCTCCCTCCGGCTTCCCCCACGGCAGCTCCACTTCTACCGGCGGGAACGCTTCGATGTGACGCTTGAGTTCCTCGGCTACCGAAGGGGGCAGATCCACCGTCCGGATCTTCTTCCCCTTCGGCAGGGCGAAGTACAGCCTTCCGTGAATCGCCTGTACTTGGCGCCGAACGTGCAGCAGGCCGCGCCCGTAATCGATGTCCTCGGGACTGAGCCCGAAGACCTCCCCCTGGCGGAGTCCGCACCCCAGGCCGACTACGACGGCGATCCTGTTCCGCTCGCTGATGGCATCGCGGACGCGCAGTGCCGTGTCCATCGGCCACGCGTCGCGCCGCTCCCGTGGCGACTTGGGCCACCGCACCGATTTCGCGTGCATCGGGTTGCGCGCGAGGCGCTTGTCGTCGACGGCCGCTTCCAGGATGGAGGAAAGCTCGGACAGGATGCCGCGCTGGTAGTCGACTGACGAGACTGTCGACTCCAACTTGGTTATGAACGCGCGCAGATCCGTTGCAGCGATGCTCCTGAGCGGAAGCTGGCCCAGGTGCGGGACAATATGGAGACGCCACCTACGCTCCTGACTGTCCTGGGTTTTCGGAGCACCGCCTCGCCCTGGTGCCCAGTGCGTCGCGATGTAGTCGGCCAGCGTGATGGACCCGTCGCGCGGGTCTACGAACTCGCCTCGCTCCTCGTCCGTGGCCGCGCGGCGAAGCCACGCCTTGGCATCCTCCAGCACTTCAAAGGATCGGTCTCGCACCCCAGGTATGCCAGCGACCTTGTACCGCTTGCCTTTACCGTAGCGAGCGGTCTTCTCCCTTCTCCCGGTGACCGGATCCTTCTTCTTCTTGAGCCACCGATCCTCGATATAGCCGGCCAAACATGTCTCCTTTCAAGAGGGTACGAACGCGTCCGACAACGTGCGATGCGTCAAGCACCGGGGTTCCGACGTCGCTGCGGAGCCGCGCTGAGTGGGTTCAAAGCAGGGTTGGAGCGAGAGTCCGCTCGTTCCTGGTCATGAATCCAGGCGTCGAGGGCCGTCCGCCGATACATGACGCGACCACGGGGGCCCATACGAAAGCTCGGCGGGCCCTGCCGTCGATGCCGCCAGACATAGAGGGTGTGCGGTGATATGCCGAGGTACGCGGCGGCATCCTTTACGTTGAGAAAGCAGGCGCGGCCCGCACTGGCGGGGTCAGGCACAGCTGAGGGAGCGAGCAGCGATCGAGTAGGCATGGAGCGCTTCCTGTGAGAGACGAAAGAGAACGGGCACGGGCAGCCCACGTCCACGACGGCTCCACCGCCAAGCACAGCCGGATGCGAACACCTGAATGGTCCTGACGATCGCCGGTTTGGCTAACCGGCGATCGTCGGCTATGTTGCGCGCGCCCCGCCCATGCGGTCGCAGTACTCGGATGGGTTTCCGTCAGTAAGCCAACCGGTACGACCTCAGGGCCGGTGAGGCACCGTCTGCAACGAGCAACAGCGAACCGTCAGCTACTAGGCGATCCAGATTTCGCGCTACGCGGCGCTCGGGAACATTCACGGCCCGGGCCACGTACCTCCTCGCGGCCCGGGTGCGCTGCAATATGCACGAGAACTGCGCGGCCGCGATCCCAGACACACGGACCTCCTACGCAGAAACCACTCCAGGCCGCCAATCCCACAAGTCTGGGGTTGCAATCTTTCCCTCCATTCCTGTCGATCACCTTCTCGTCCGCCTTGGCGTTTTCGGGATGTTGTACGTTGACATGCTCCCGGCCTAGGTTCCAGTCTCTTGCCGTCAATCCTCGTCTGCCGTAAGCGAATGCCCGCTACCACCCCGCCGGGAAGTCGGCCACTTTGGGCGCGATAGGAAGTCTCTGCAAATGGGGGGCCGGTCGCGATCCGCAGTCGCTGTCCGCTATTGCTGTGATGCGGACCGGATGAGGCACTGGTCCAGGGCCAGCCGGGAGGAAGCGGCGAATGTTCGGGAAAATCCCCGCATCCTCGTCTGCGGATGCGTCATGATCACGGGCATGCACCCTCGTGACGAAGAGATATGGCGGGCGATCGACCAGGGCCGCCGGGCGATCGACTGGGGGGCGTGGTTCGGTTGCCCGGAGGGTGCCGGCTACCTCTCCCCCGCAGGTCATCAGGTGACCGCACGCGCCGTGGCCGGCCTCACCGCGTTCTTCAACAGCCGCTGGCTGCCCAAGGCCGTGGTCCCCTCCCCCGCCCCGGGTCGGGCCAGCGACACCTTCGTCGGTCTGGGCCGCCATGCCCCGGTGCTCCAGTTCATGAACGGAGCCGCCCCGGGAGCATGGGTGGAAGCAGTGCGGTGGTGGGCCGCATACGCCTATCTGGAGGAAGCCGCGGTGCCGGGCATTGCCTCGGTCAAGCGGGATGCACGCTGCGACGTCACCCTGTCCCGGTTCCTGCATTCCCAGACACAGGCCCGGCTCGCGCTCATGGGGGCGGCCCACGGACTCAGGGTCGAGCTGGAGCCGGCGAAAGCCAGTGGCGGCCCCGGCGATGTTCGTATCGGCCCCGTCTTCATCGAGGTCGTCACCTTCGCCGAAGATCAGAAGTTCCAGGACTACGAGAGGTTCCGCGAGAACGTCCGGGCTCACCTCTTCGCCCTGGACAGGGGCCGTGACATCTACTGGGAAGGTGACCTCCCCGAACTGCTCAGCGGCGGCGACTTCGAGACCTGGAAGAAACGGACCGAGGAGGCCGCCCAACAGTGCGCGGCCCTGGAGGCCGCGGTCGATGTCCTCAGCAGCGCCGGGAGGCGGCTGACCGTCCATCCCGGCACGGCTCCCCAGGGCACCACCCTGACCGGGGACACCGTGGAGAGCGACCAGGGCAGGCGGCTCCTGGACAAGGTGCACGGCAAGTGCGCCAAAACGGCGGGGGCAGGCACCGCCTGGATCTGGGTGGAGGACCACAGCGGTCTCTTCCACTTCCCGACGCCCTTCGCCGAGATGTCGCTCGCCGCCAAGACCGATGCGCTCGCGGACCTGTTGGGGCCGCTCCTAGCGGAGTACGTCCACGTCGCCGGGATCGTCGTCTCGAACGCGGCCCGCCGGCGCCTGCCGCTTCCGCCGAACGAGGACGCTCTCCGCCCCGCCGCACGGGGCTTCCGGCGGGGACTGCCCCTCGACCGGGTCCGGGAAACGATCGTGATCCCCCGACGAATCCTTCTGCCTGAACAGACCAGCCTGATCGCCCGAATGTGCGACGCCGAAGCTAATGCGCTCGACTGGGCTCTGGGGAAGCTCGGTGTTCCCCACGGTGTCGCATCGCTGCTGGCCGACTCGTCGACGCCGCAGCGGGTCTCCCCTCTGTGGACACCGTGAGCTTGCCGAGGCGGTAAGACGGCGTGGAGGCGCCGTGCTTGAGTCCGGTGAGGGTGGGACGGCAAGGCTAGATCGTAAACTCCTCGTGCGGGATGGCCTGTTCCCAGACGACCTCGAACGAGGCGATCACCATCTTGACCGTGGCCGAGTCTTGAACTCGTGTCCCGCCCACTCGCCATCACCGGTGAACCAGTGGAACAGCACGAGACGGCCGTCGATCAGCCAGAGGTCGTTGCCGGGGCAGCAGGGCTCCAGGCCGAACGCTAGAGGATGTTCCAGGGGAGCTGCGTGTCCCTCCTCCTGAGCCCGTCGAATCGCCGCCGGATCTCGCTCAAAGACTCAGGAGCATGTCGAACTTTTCGTGCGTTAGTGGTGATCATGCGCAGCTCCCGAATATCACGCAAAACCGAGTAGCCGGCGTATTTCGTTACGTCCCACCCGTAGGCGCTCGCGAAGGCTTGGTAGTGAGCTTGGCCGTAGCCGAACCGCCGACAGTGGACTTCGACTGTGACAAGGTCCCATTCCGGCTGACCATGGGCGACCGTGTCCCAGTCGCACAGCACCGCAGATCCGTCGGTGGTGTGCAACGCGTTTCGGTGCTGTGGGTCGCCCTGTATCAGCCCGGGGGGAAGCGCGAAGTCGACTCCCCTCAATGCCCCTTCGAGTCGGTCTGCCTCCTCCTCCATGTATCGGATGGCTGCGGCAGGGAGACATGTGATCGCGGTCAGTGAGCGGCGGATCGCACGGATGTTGTCGTGCTCGGCAAGGGCGATCGGGGGCGGGGGCAGCGAGTGGAGCGCCTTGAGGGGACCGGCCAGCTGCCCGGCCGCCACCGGGTGCTCTGGTTGTGGCAGGTAGGTCCAGAAGGTGACGGCGTGCCCGTTGACGATCAGCGGCTGATCGCAGGAGTGGAGAGGGACGGTGGGAAAGCCTGCTTCGATTAGCCAGCGTACGAAGGTCACCGTGCGCGCGACGCTCTCGACGTCGGTTCCCTTCCGGGCGATCTTGGCCACCACCTGCTCCTTCTCCAGGAGGAGAACTGCGTTGGTGTGACCGCGCAGCAGACGCGCATCACGGCCGTCGAGGCCGGCCTTCGTACAGGCCCGCTCTAGGACCTGGTACATCTCGAGCTCGTCGAACCCACCCGGGGCCGGCGTGATTGTCATGTCGCACAGGCTTACCGACAATGGCCCGTCCTGTCACATCCGGCCTGGCGCAAGCTCGATGATCTCAAGAAGCTCGCGCGCCGCCCGGCCTGTCCGTATCACCGACGGAAGGACCTGTACGACCTCGCGGGCTCTTTCCTCCACGATGGGTGTGCGGTGGGCGGGGTCCATCCGCAGGAAGGTAGCGCCGGCCAGCTGGCACGCTTCGTCAGGGCTTCGGTCCCGCGCGTAGCAGATGGCTGCTTCAAGCCGGAGGAGGGCAGGATCGATCCCTGTCTTGTCCTGGTAGAGGACGAGCGCCTGCTCCTGGACTTGGCGGGCCTCGCGCGTGTGCCCGAGAGCGGTCAGCGTCCCGCTCTTGTAGAGCAGGTAGCGGCGCTCCGGAAAGGCGAAGGCATCGTCCGCCGAGTCTCCGCCGAACTGTTCAAACACCTTCGTCGCGTAGCGCAGTGCGGCCTCGGCCTCGGCCTCGGCGCCAAGCTTGGCCAGGGCCCGCGCCTCTGCTGCTGCCGAGAAGGCGTGCGTGGCGCTGGTTCGTGCTCTGCTGCTGATCACCCTGGCCTCCCGGCACAGATTCACCGCCTGTGTGATCGGACCGTAGTAGAAGGGGAGCATCGCGGCCTGAGCCCTGACGCGAGCTCGAAGCTCCGAGTTTCCGCTGTCGTCCGCAGCGGTACGCGCTGTGGCGTACCAAGATCGCGACCGCGTGAGGTCGCCAAGTTTCATGAGTGCGTCGGCAGTCAGCGTGGAGAGCATCGCAGTCAGCTCCGAGAGCCGAACTTGGACGGCGGCCGGCTGTCGGCATGCGGCCAGCTCCTCGACCTCGGCAAGGAGGTCCAGAAGGCGGGTGAGCATCAGGGCCGGCGGGGTGGAGATGTACTCCTGGCTGGCCCAAAGGACCATCTCGTCGATGTGGTCCAGCTGGCTGGAGTTGACCGTCGCTGATGCCAGGGTACGGTCCACCGCACGCCGCGCGGCGTCGACCCTGTGCGAGAGGTGCTCGGCAGCCGTCGGGATCCGCTCGCCGATGGCGGACATGGGGGTGATCTCGGCGCGGTGCCCATGCCGGGACTCTGCCCGGAGGACGATGCCAGCGACGGCATCGGTGTCTTCCAGGCCCAGCCCCTCGGGCGAGCAGCCATAGAAGGCGGCGAGCACGAGCACGGTGGTGCGGAGCGGTTGATGCCCTCCCGTTTCCCAGAGCCGCAGCTGTTCCACGGTGACCCGGGGGCCCCTGTCCAGGTCAGAGACGAGCTCGCGGATCTGGTCCGCTGCCTCGGTCAGGGTGAGGCCCTTGGCCAGACGCTGTGCGCGCAAGGGGGAGACGGAGCAGTGCGCCTGAATCGTGCGGGCGATCTCGTCGGTTGACTGTCCGCGTTCGGCACCGCTCGCGCGTAACCGCTTTGCGCAGGACGGACGATGAGGTCCAGGGCCACGTCGCATGGAGTTGATTCCCTTCGAACTCGCCGACCAGCGTACTGACATGCTGTCCGCTCTGCGTCAAAAAGTCGCGGCTCCGTCAAGTACGGCCCTGGAATACGTGAAGCGTCACGCAAGCCAGTCACGTTTACGTGAACCGTCGCGGTTGCCGCTCGTGGTGCACGGGGGCAACTCTTGCCCTCCTCGGGCTTCCCGAGACCACAAGCGGCTCGCCGGCCACGACACCTGACGGTCTTGGCTCGTGAGCCTGCGGGTGCCGCCGCGCTCCGGACATCGGCCGGCGACACCCGCCATCCAGGATTGGGGGTGCGCTCAATGACGTCGACTCGGAAGACCGGACAGTTCCTCGCTGTCCTGGCGCACGATGTCGAGGCGGAACTGGCTACGATCCATCTCGCGAACTCGGGACAGGCCGTGCCCCAGTCGCGGCAGTTCCTCCAGGAAGAGCTCTTGGGCTGGGGATTCAGCCGCAAAGACGAGCTGACGGACCGCGTCCTTCTCGTGGCCAGCGAGCTGGTGACGAACTCCGTGCTTCATGGTCGAACTCGGCCAGCGGGCGAGACCGAGACGCTCGGGCTGTCGCTCTCCGTCAAACCCGGCGCGGCACTCGGCATCCTGGTGACTGACAACTCGCCGAATGTTCCCGCGCCGGTGTTCCGGCCCGACACCGCGGACGGTGGACGCGGTCTCCGGCTCGTCTCCGCGATTGCCGACCACTGGACGGCGGCTCCCGCGACACGTGACGGAGAGGTTGTCGGCAAGGGAGTGTGGGCCTTCTTCCGCTGGCCGGGCGAGGCGGAGGTACCCGCTCGTAAGCGCGAGGTCGCCTCGAGCGGATGCACAGCTGTGGAGGCGCGGTGATCGTCGCCATCGGCGGTCGGCAGCGTACGGGCAAGTCGGAATTGGCCAGACATCTCGCGATCGTCATCGGCGGGGTCCTGCTCGACCTCGCCCAACTGCGAACCGTGATGTTCCCTATGTCCCGCACCACCTCGCAGGAGCAAGCGGCCCGCCTCTACGAGTGGCTGTTGCAGGCCGCGGTGTGGAATCTCCACCAGCGCCCCACTTCCCCGGTAGTCCTCGATGCTCATCCCCTCACACGGGCCCGCGATGTGCGAGCGCTCCGGCATCTCGCCGGCGGTATAGGCCACCGCCTTCACGTCATCGAATGCGTCCGCACAGCCCCTGTGTCGGAGGGTCCCGCTCAAAAGGCCCACAAGGACGCTGAAGGGCCCCCGGGAGACGCCGGGAGCGCGGGTTCGATTCTGGCTCCGAAGATCGTCGTGGACACCCAACAGCCCATGGCCGAGTGCATCGCGGAGATTCTGCACGCACTCGCCAGCTCCCCTAAAACTGAGCGATTTCCGCACGCGCCGCATCCCTATGCCAGCGAGCCTCCCACGGCTCATTCCTGCCACTGATAGCCGCACGACGCACGGAGTAGAGCGAACGTCCGTCTGGCTCCCTGGCTCCTCCCGGCCTCCGAGCGCTCGACAATCTCCGCTCGGGCCCCCCCGGGAACTGACCACCGGAAGCCGCCGGCTTGCTCGTCCACCGCTCCCGTCTCCTGCCGTACCCACAAGGACTCCCACCATGTGTCAGCACCAACCCCCGTGCCCGAGCGCCGACTCCGCAGACCGTGAGGCGGCGCGTCTCTCGGCCCATCACCCCGAGCAGGGGTGGAGCCTTCTGTGCAACGGCGTCCTGCTCTTCGACGACACCGGCGAACTGCTCCCCGACGGCCAGATCGTCGCCCCTCACCGTGCCCTGCCGACGGCGGTGGCAGCGTGAAACTCCCTTCCCCACGTCCACCCGCGGAGATCCCCCACCGTCCGCGGCGGGCGGGCCGGATCGAGGACCACGGCCTCGTCGGCAACGGGCGCACCGGCGCGCTTGTAGACCGCGACGGCAGCATCGACTGGATGTGTCTGCCGCGCTTCGACTCCGCAGCCGCGTTCACCGCGCTGCTGGGCAGCGAGAACCACGGCATGTGGCGCATCGGGCCCGCCGGGCCGCACGGCACCGCGCCCGCCGCCGACGGACGGCGCTATCTCGACGGCACGCTGATCCTGGAATCCACCTGGATCACTTCCTCCGGCACCGTCCAGCTTCTCGACTTCATGCCCTTCACCGAAAAGGACGACGTGACGCAGCTGGTCCGGATCGTCAAGGGCGTCAGCGGCCGGGTTCCGATGCGGTCCATCCTTCGGGCCCGTCCCGGTTACGGCCGGGCTGTTCCGCGGCTCGACATCGTCGGCCGCAGGGCGAACGTCGGCCTGGGCGACGGCCACCTTTGGCTCGACACGGACGTTCCCACCCGCGCGTCCGGCGGCGACCTGATCTCCGAGTTCAGCGTCGCAAAGGATGAGCAACTGGCCTTCGCGCTCGCATGGCAGCCGGGAGGCAACGAGCCGCCACCGCTTCCCGCACCCGAAGGGCTGCTGAAGCAGACCGAGGACTTCTGGGCGGGCTGGACGGCCAAGTCCACGTACTCCGGCCCCCACTGGGAGGCAGTCGAGCGCTGTCTCATCACGTTGAAGGCGCTCCAGCACGGACCGACCGGCGGATTCGTGGCTGCACCTACCACCTCGCTGCCCGAGGAAATCGGCGGCGAGCGCAACTGGGACTACCGCTACTGCTGGCCTCGTGACTCCGCGATGACGGTCGAAGCCCTTCTCGGCTGCGGCTACGTGGAGGAGGCCCGGGCCTGGATCGGCTGGCTGCGAACAGCCATCGGCGGCCGGCCCGAGAGCCTGCAGGCCATTTACCGGGTCGATGGCAGCCGGGAGCTGACCGAGGCCGAGCTCGGCTGGCTTCCTGGCTTCGAGAACTCCGCCCCGGTCCGCATCGGGAACGGAGCCGCGAAGCAACTGCAGCTCGATGTGTACGGCGAGATCGTCGGCGCCCTGTACGCGGCCCAGGAGCACGATCCAAAGCTGGCTCCTGTCATAGCCCCGATCATCACGGACCTCGTCGCGTGCCTGGAGATCCTCTGGGAGCAGCCGGACGAGGGAATCTGGGAGGTCCGTGGTCCGCGCCGGCACTTCGTGCACTCCAAGGTCATGGCCTGGTGCGCGGTCGACCGTGCGGTCAGACTCATCGAGGATGGCCGTGCCGACGGGCCACTGCATAGGTGGCGTGAGCTGCGCAACGCGATCCACCAGCAGGTGTGCGAGCGAGGATACGACGAGGAACGCAACACCTTCACGCAGTCGTACGGCTCGACGGAGCTGGATGTCTCCCTGTTGCAGATCGTTACGACCGGGTTCCTGCCAGCGGACGACAAGCGGGTCATCGGCACGGTCGAGGCGATCCAGCAGGAGCTGTCCACGACGGGCGGGTTCCTGCTGCGCTACCGCACCGGGGGCGAGGTGCCGGGCGTCGACGGCCTCGCCGGCGACGAGGGCACCTTCCTCATCGGCTCGGGGTGGTTGATCGTGGCGCTCTGCACCATCGGCCGCGTCGACGAAGCCGAGATCCTGCTGGAGAGCCTGCTCCGGATCCGCAGCGACCTGGGCCTGCTCGCCGAGGAGTGGGACGTCCACCACCAGCGCCAGCTGGGTAACTTCCCGCAGGGGTTCTCCCACATCGCTGTCATTCAGGCTATCCGGGCCGTCGCAACCGCTCGCGCCTCTCAGGGGCGCCGGATCGCCGCGGGGGTGATCGGGCAGTGAGTGCCTCTTCTTCGTTACCGGCGGGTGGGCTGAGCCAGACCCGGGGGCGACACCGGGCTTCGCAGGGCCGAACCTCCGGCCTCGTCCTGATCGGGGCGAACCTGATCGGTCTGACGCTGGTCGGCTGCATGGTCGCTGACGAGTCCAACGACTCCCGCGACTTTGGAGCAGCGGTGACGATACCGGACACGGCTTCTGCCGAAGAGCAGCCGTCGAGGAAGGCCAACGCCACGGCAGCATCCGACCTCACGGCCCGCTCGGTTGGCCTCGCAGGACCCGGGGAGGCGGCATGAGCACCGATTCTATCGACATCGCCGTGCATGCGGGCGTCCTGTCGGACGGGCTGTGTGAGCAGCTCGCGGTCGTTGGGCAGCGGGGCGTCGCGGGGTTCAGCGATGACCGCCCGGTCAGTGCCTCGCTGGTGCGGTCGAGACTGACGAACGCTCTGACCGGCGCGCCTCCGGTACTCGTGCTCGCCAGGATCGACGAGGAGCTGGTCGGTTGGTGCGCGATCCGCCACCCCGAACCCCACGAGGCTCGCGCCCGTTTGTGGGGGCCGGTCGTCGACCCGCGCATACGCCGGTCCGGTCTGGGTTCGCAGCTGCTGCGAGAGGTCACCGGACTGGTCGTGTGGCCGCTGGTGACCACGGATGTGCCGGTGGACCGGCCGGGCGCCGCCGAGTTCTTCGCCAGAGCGGAGTGGTGTGTGCTGCACGAGGTGACCGTCCTGCGCGGTGTCCCGCTCCCGCGAAGTAGGGCGATCGCCGACAACGGCGTCGGGTTCGACGACCTGGATGGGTACGTTGCCGCGGCGGCACGCCAGTTCGGTGGGCATCCGGACGGGTTCGCTGAGGCGACGCTCCGGCGATGGCGGGACGACGCGCGGTTCCAGCCCGAGCACCTGTTGCTCGACCCGCAGACCGGATCGCTGCTGCTGGCCCTCGCCCAGCACAACGAAGCCAGCAGCGAGCTGCTCCTCGCGGAGCTGTGGGCGGCACCCGGCGCACGTCGGCCGCTGATCCGGGCCGCGCACACGCTGGCTGCCCGCCAGGGCCTGGAGGTCGTGCGCGCGGTGACCCGAGACGATCCGACACCGTTCGTCGCCTGCGGCATGACCGTTATGGGCCGCTGCCTGATCTTCACACCGCCCGGCGACCGCTAAGCCCGGCTCTTCACCGTCGGCCCCATCTGAATTGAGAGGAAATCCATGTCCCTTTTTCTGGAGTCGCCCGTGGTCCACTCGGTCGACTTCGTCGGCCGCAAGGCCGAGGCCCAGCGGCTGACCGACGCGCTCATCGAGCGCCTGCGTGCCGCTCCCTTCGTGCGCGAAATGCTTTTCGACCACGAGCAGGGATCCTGGGTGTGCGCGCTCGCCGACGGCGGACGGGGGCGTCTGGCGCTGGCCGCGCCGGCCGATCCCGCCGCGGTCGCGGACCGGACCCACCGGATCGTGGCGACCTTCGAGAAGGGCAACCTCCGCGATCGGACGTCCTTCTTCCAGACCGTCACACATCTACCGTTCACCGACTCGGAGATGACCGCCGTCACCTCGGAGCTTCCCTTGACGAGCACGCTGCCGGAGCGCTGGCCGGACAAGCCGCTCGCCGACGTCGGGCTGGTACTGACCATCCACCACATGCGCGACTTCCTCGTCCTGGTCAACAGCCTGGTCGAGCTCGGCGTCGATCCGGCGCACATGACGGTGATCGACAAGGAGTACCAGTACGCCAACTCCCGCCGTGTCGATGCCCACCTCGTGCAGCGTCTCGGGATCACGGTGTGGCGCTACCGGGACCTGCGTGCAGGGCTGGAGGACCATGTGTCGCGGGTGACCGCGGCGGGCAAGCGCAGCATCGTCATGGACGACGGCGGATACGTCCTGCCGATGGTGCTGAAGGAACTTCCCGAGAGTGCCGGGCACTTCATCGGTCTTGTGGAGCAGACCACCTCCGGTATCCGGAAGCTGGCGGGGTTCGACCTCCCGCTCCCGCTGTTCAGCGTGGCCGAGAGCGACATGAAGGGCATGATCGAGTCCTACGGCATCGCCGACGCCGCGGTCCGCAACACCCTGCGGCTGCTTCCGGACGAGAAGTTCGAGGGCCAGGCCGCACTCGTGCTCGGCTTCGGCCGGATCGGCCGCGAGGTGGCCCGCGTCCTGGACAGCCGGCGGATGCGGGTGGCGGTTTTCGACGCCGACATCACCCGCCTGGTCGCCGCACACGAGGAAGGCTTCCTCACCGGCCGGTCGCTGACCGAGCTGGTGGACTCCCACCAACCTCGGCTGGTCATCGGCTGCGTCGGCAACCGCAGCTTCGGTCTGGAGCAGGCCAGGCTCCTGCCCCCACGTTCGTTCCTCGTCAGCACCACGAGCAGGAACTACGAGTTCGCGCTGGACGAGCTGCGCGAGGGCAGCAAGGCGGTGACGGACCGGGGCGTGCTCGGCACCGGCTACCTGTTCCCCGACGGGTCGGAGATCGTCGTCGTGGGCCACGGCATGCCCATCAACTTCCACTTCGCCGAGAGCCTGTCCAACAGGTACGTGGACCTGGTGATGGCCGGGCTCGCCGTCGGCGCGGTCGCGGTGGCCCAGGGAGGCGAGCGGCTGCAGCCCGGACACAACCTCGCCGCCACCAACGAGATCCTGGCCGAGTCCGGGATCGTCGACGCCTATTACCAGCTCTACGGCCCCGCCATCACCACGGCGACGGGGAGCGGGCATGGGTGAGCGGATCTTTACCCTCAACGATCTGACCGGCACCGACTCGGTCTGCCCCTGCCTTTCGTGTCACCTGGGCACCGTGTTCGCCCAGCACTTGACCGACCTGCGCACCGGCTATCCCGGGCGGGTCACGCCGCTGGGACACCGGGGGGCCGGGCCGGGAAAGACTGCGGTGCCGCATCTGGTCGCCCTGCGCCTGGGCGAGGGGCTGCTGGACGTCGTGGTGTGGGAGGAGATGAGCCCCGCCCAGCTCGCCGCGTGGCTGCCGTACGCCGAGACCCGCGCGCGCGTGCCGCAGCTTGCCCAGCGGATACCGAGCCTCGTCCGCATCCGGCAGGCCCTACGCGCCGGCGCGTTCGCCCCCTCGGGTGATGCGGGCGCCGCGCTGGCGGGCGACCGTTACCCCTCATTCCGTTTTTTCGTCGAGCACTGGCCCCAGATCAAGAAGGAGTTCTCCGCATGAACACCGAATCCAGCGACTTCGGCACCGTCGGCACCGACTACGCCGCCTACTCCAAGGGCGGGCGCGGCCGGCTGCGGCACGAAATCGTGGCGCGCCGCGTCCTTGAGGAGCTCGGCGACAAGCCCGCCCGCGTCCTGGACGTCGGCTGCGGCGACGGCGAGATGGTGCTGCGCCTGGCCGCGGCAGGGCATCACGTCACCGGGGCCGAGGTTTCCTCCGACATGCTCAAGCGCGCCGAGGAGAAGCTGGCCGCGGCCGGCCTGGCCGAGCGCGTGAGGCTCGTCGAGGCCGACATCTACGCCCTGCCCTTCGACGGCGAGGTCTTCGACGCGGTGTGCTGCCACGGCGTCGTGATGTACCTGCCCGACTCCGCCGAGCCCATCGCCAATCTCGCCCGGCTCGTCGCCCCCGGCGGCATCCTCAGCGTTCTCACCAAGAACACCCTCGCTGTCGGAGTGCGCGAAGCCCTGCGCGGCCAGTACGACATGGCCCTGGCCCAGATCGAGACCACCCAGGCAGCGAGCATGGGCAACCTTGGCATCATCACGCGTGGCGACGCCCCCTACCGCCTGAATCAGCTCGCCAGCGACAACGGCCTGGTCCCGCTGCCTTGGCAGGGCGTGCGGATCTTCCACGACCACCTCGGCAATGACTGGCGACCGGAGGAGGACGTCTTCCAGAAGGCGCTGGCCACGGAGTGGGCCGCCTCCATCCGCAGCCCCTACCGGGAGCTCGGCCGTCTCGTGCACGCCGTCGCCCGCCGCGAGGCCACCGCATGACCACGGTCCCTGTCAGGCCGCTGACCGTCGGCGCTCTCGCTCGCGACCTCGTCGCGAGCGCGGGCCAGGCGGTCAGCGCGCTGCGCTGCTACGAGACGCTCGCCGCACTCTGGGTCCGGGCCGAAGACCGTCGCCTGCCGACGGCCGAGCGACTGCGGGCCTCCAGCCTGCGCGCCGCCGGGCGGCTCATCCGCGGCGAGATACAGGTGGCGGCCCCAGACGCAGATCTCGTGCCACGTGAGCTGACCAGCGACGAGTCGATCGTGCGCCTCCCGGCGTCCCTGGCCGTCCAGGGCGTGGAGTGGCCCGACATCGTCCAGCTCTCCGAGCGATGGCTGTCAGCCCGGTCGGACGGATGGCCGGTCGCGGTAGTGGGCGTGCGGACGGGCGGAGCCTATCTCGCTCCTCTCGTCGCCGCCCGCCTCGCCCGCGAAGGGCTCGACGTCCACCTCGCCTCCGTACGACCGGGCGAGCGAATCACGCCGGGCCGGCGCAGGATCCTGCTGGTGGACGACCCGCCGCTGACCGGCCGGACCCTGGTGTCCCTCGCCCAGCGCCTGGCCGAACCCGGCAACACCGACGTCCTGGTGCCGGCCTTCCGTGACGACGACGTCCAACCGCTGCGGGACGCCGGCATCTCGGTCACCGTCCTGCCGCGATCCCGCTGGGCCTCCACCCGCCGTCTCGCCTCGGGCGCCCTCGATACTTACCTGGTCAAGGAGGTCACGTGGATCGGCCGTGCGGAAGCGCCGGTGAGCGTGGTGGGCTTCCGGCCGGGGAGGGAGAACTCAGCGCTGGCCGCATGGCCGGGCTTGCGGCGCCGCTCCCCCGCCCGGGCCGCCTTCACCCTGTCGACCCGGCACGGCCGGCAACCGGTGGTGGCGTCCTGGGTTCCGCCCGGCATCTTCGGTGACGCCGCCCGCGCGACGGCCACCGCGTTGTCGAGCGCTCTGACGCCGGCCACCGTGGGCGTCGCACCGGCCATGGTGATCAGCGAAGACCTGAGCACGTCCGTACAGCTGCCCCCGCGCGGGGACTTCTGGCTCGACGACGCAGTCGGCTATGCCCTGGACCGCTCCGTCCAGCTCCCCGTTGCGATGAGCCTGCGCGCTCCCGCTCCCATCCCGTCGGCCTTGAAGACGGTCGCCACCGCGCTCACCAGCGGCAACCCAGGGATGGTCCTGCCCCGGCTGCACCGCTGGGTGATGTCGATGGGGTCCTCAGTGCCGGACGGCCGGTGCGAGGCAGAGAAGTGGCTCATCGACGCCGAAGGCGGCCTGCGCAAGACCGGCCACCTCACCCACGCCTACCGCCGCGACAACGAACTGCTCACCCCACTCGTCGACCTGGCCGCCATCATCGTTGCGTTCGGCACCGATCTGAAGACGGTGGCCGCCGCCGTCGACCAGCGCATTTCCGACAATGAATCCTGCCTGCCAGCGCTCGCGACGGCCACGCTCTGCTACGGCGTCGCCCGGGGCGAACAACTGCCCCGCACCTACAACCCGGAGCGAGCTGCAGCCACGGCGCGAGAGGCGCACCGTCTCCAGCGGGCCATGATCGACGCCGCGCTCGTCCTGCAGGAGGCACTGCACATTCCGGTGAGCTCACGGACGCCGGTGCTTCGCCGGTGGCGTCGCCAGCCCGCGGCTCTACTCCAGCCCATGCTGCCCTTCCGAGGCCGTCCGGCACCCAAGGCTCCGCGGATCGATACCCGGAACGTCGAGGAAGCGGTCACCCAGTGGGCCGAGGGCCGGTTCGAGCCGGTACAGGCCGACGGCGCCCTGCTGCTGGCGCCGCTCGGCCCCGCCTCGACCTGGCAGCACGCGACCGCCGAGCTCGGTGACCTCGCTGCCCGGCTCCCCCACCCCCACCTGCTCGCCTGGTGCGGCGTGCCCCTCGTTCAGCTGGAGGAAACGTGCTGATCTTCGACTTCGACGGCGTCCTGCACGACTCCCGCGAACGTGCCTGGCGCGCCTACCAGACCGTCCGAGAGGAGATGGAGTTGTGGGAGCTGCCAGACCTGGCGGGCTCGGAGAAGCTGCCGCTGATCTACCAGGGCGTGCTCAGCCAGTCACTGACCCGCTGGATCCCGTACGAGACGGCCGAGCGGTTCTGGCAGCGGCACGCACGGCTGACCGACCTCACGGCCGGAAAGGAAGAGCGCGGCGTCATCCCCGATCTCGTCGGCATCCTCGGCGAACTCGCGAACGGTCCCGGGTACGGCATCGTCACCGGCAGTCACCGCACCACGGTCGATCGCCTGCTGCGACGGGATCTCGACACGAAAGCAATGCCGCGGGTACTGCTCACGCGGGACGAAGACGGCAGCAAGACGCTCAAACTCCAGCTCTTGCAGCGGCAGCACGGCGCAACCGCATACGTCGGAGACACCGGCAGCGACGTGCGCCACGCCCATGCCGCCGACCTTCGGGCCATCGCCGTCAGCTATGGATACGCCGACATCGATGACCTGACCACCGCCGGCCCCGACCTTGTACTCCACGCCCCTGCCGAGCTCGCCGCCTGGTGCCGCAGCCCCGTCCCACCGGGCGTACGCTCTCGACGGAGTGTCGCTGGGGTGCAGGGAAGCCACACTGGCCTCTGAGCCTATGCGAGTTCGGCGACTGACCGGGGCATCCGAGGGTGGCGGCCCTTGTCCCGCATCTGCTGGATTAGGTCGAAGCCGCCCTGCGCCGTGGTCAAGCCTGCTTGGACGGCGAGCCGCACCACATCGCGTGTCTCCGCAGTGGCGATGCCCTCGCTGCGTGCGTAGTGCAGGGATTCGCGGTCGTCCGATATCCACCAGGACCCGGAGAACTTGGCCCAGTTCTTGATCACGTAACAGGTCTCGGCTTCGCCGAGGTGCTGAAGGACACGGGTGGTGGAGCCGCCGAACACAGCGGTTCGGATGTGGAGGATGCCGTCACGGTCGACCTGATCCGTGACGCGGATCGCGTCACCGAGCCAGCCCTGCCGCAGATCTTGAAGCGCGGGGTGCCATTGCTCCGACTTGCGGGCCTCTCGTGCCACGGCCTGGGTCCACCGGCCCCGTCCGTCGAGGACCTCACGGAGAAGGTCGAGACGTTCGACGGCAGCGAAGTTGCACAGCACGGTGTTGTCGGGGAACAGGAACTCGCTCATGCGACACCGCCGTTGTCCTGTTCCGGCTCGATAGTGCTCCTGAGCTCGTCCACGTCAACGCCGAGCAGCGTGGCGTAGGGACGCAGGGTCGACTTGCCGGCGTCGTAGGCGGCACGTGTGTCTCGTACGAGCAGTCCGGGCAGTCGGGATTCTTGAGCGAGGGCGGTCCGCCGGGCGAATTCCTCGTTGCAACCCGCGAGGCGTGCGGCCTCGCTTGCGGTCATCCTCTTGTAGCGGTCGCCCATGCCGGCATCGATCAAGCGCAGATGCTGCATCCGATACGCCAGGGTCTGAGGGCTGACCATCAGGTTGCAGGCCAGGGCAGCGTAATCTTCGCGAGTCAAGCGGGCGATTACGGCCCCTCGCAGGGCGTCCTCGGGCATGAGGAACGCGGACGCGAAGGCGTTGGCGCGCTGCTCGCTTGGATCCTTTCTCTGCGCGGTGTCGAAGATGTCTCGGTCGAGGTGGACGTCCTGGTTGTCGCCGGCGAGGAGGTGTCCGAGCTCGTGGGCGAGAGTGAAGCGCTGGCGTGCAGGGTTGGATGTGGCGGCCAGGAGGATGAGCTTGGTTCCTTGTGTTGTGGCTGCGAGGCCGTCGAAACCATCGCCGAGCTGAGCGACGGCAACGTCGGCGCCGAAGATCTCCTCGATCAGCTCCGCCAGGCTGCCTTTGGTGATCGAGTGGCCTCGGCGCGCTACTTCCTCCAGGGCGGCTCGCGCCAGGGCTTCTCCCTGCGCGGCGTAGGTGCTGCCTGCGCGAGGTGCTGCGGAGACGGGCCGCCACGGCTGGGGATATCCGAGCTTCTCCAGGTCCGAGCGCCGGGCGGTGTATTCCCGAGCCAAGTCCAGGGCCTGGGAGGCTTCACCGGTGGTCGTCCTCGCCGCGACAGCAAGCGCGGGTTCGGCTCCGGTGAGCAACCAGTCCACAGAGACGTCACAGGCATCGGCGATACAGGCGAGATCGACCACGGAGAAGGGGCTTGTACCGCTGAGCGATTCGGAGAGCTCCGCCGGGTCGAGGTCGACTTGCTCGGCGAAGTCGTTGAGGCTCAAGCCTGATTGCTCCATCAGGCGCCGGACGCGATCGGAAATGCTGGACACCGGTGGACAGTAGCCCGCTGCCTGCACGGTTCACAAGGCGGGCCTGCAGCTCGGACGCAGATCGACGGGCAAGATCCCGCCACCCGGCCCCGAATGGCGTCGGGCGACCAGCGCCGTGAGCGACGGTCGGTCAAATCATCCACCCACTCACGGCATCACGGGGCGAAGCGACCAGCCGGAGAGCCGCAGCGCCGGAGGGAAGCGGTCGCGATCAAGGGTGCCCTGTCAGTCTGCGACCCGCTCGTACAGGGTGCCTTCTGCTTCGCGCATTTCACGCTCGACGGTCTCGGTCAGGTTCGGGTTGTCGATGAGGACGCCGAACTCGACGTTGTTGTTCTCCGCGCTCCAAGAAAAGTTGGCGCTGGTCACCAGCAGGAGGTGGTGGTCAATGGCCAGGAATTTGGCGTGGTTGCGGACGATGGCCCCGTCGAACCTCCGGGTTCGCCATACCTCCGCGGGTTTCAGGTGGGCGGCCACTTCGGCCGTCGTGGGCGAACCGTGCTGTCCCCCGCTGTCAGCGGCTCGGGTGTCCATGTAGATGGATACGGCGACTTCGGTGCGCTGTGCTGCCCTCTGCAGGGCGGTCCACAGCCCGGAGCTACGTTGGAAGTTGAAGGTGGAACAGGTCACCGAGTGGCGTGCGTTGTCCACTAGATAGGGAACGGAGGCAGTGAGCGGCCCACTCTGGACGAGGTGCCCGGGCATGGTCCACAGCGGGGTGAAGGTCGTGGGCAGTGTGCGTGCCCCTTCTACGGCACGTAGGAGGGGGATGAGCTGGAGGGCTGCTCCTGGTCCGGTGGCGACTTCCTCGAGCAGGGAGCGAATCTCCGCGCGATGGCCGACGGCGATCACCTTGAGTGCGGCGGTGAGGGTGTCGCCGTCGGCGAGCCGGTCGGCTACCCCTTTGGCCTCGGTCCTGGTGAGGAGTCGGCCTAGGCGGCGGGCGGCGTCGGCTTCACTCATGGGTGGAGAAGTAGCCGAGGTTGCTGCCTGGGAGGTCGATGAGGAACCGACGGTCGAGGAAGCGGTTGGCCCGCTCACAGGAGGTTTCCGAGGCCATGACGCAGCAGTGGCAGGCAGCGCCGTGGAGGAAGTCCTCAGGAGTCTGCGGCGTACGCATGGCGCAGATGGGGTCGGAGGAGCAGCGTCGGGCCTTGCGAAGGGCGCTGGCGACGACTCGCTCGAGTCGGGTGGGCTCACTGAGCTGCACCAGGCCGCCGAGGGTGCCGTCGCTGTCGGAGGCCGTAGTGCAGATGAGAAGTCCGGCCGCGGGTTCGCGTCCTTCGGCGGCGGGCCAGGCGTACAGGCGTTCGCTGAGGCTTGCGGCGGAGTAGCCACAGGTCAGGGCAAATTCGCGGATGAGGACGTGGGCAAGGGTGTGCACGAGCCAGTAGCGGGGCGGCTTAAGCCGGCTGTCGGGGTCGACTTTGCCTGCCGTCTCAGAGAAGCGTCGATCGAAGTTCCGGTGGTGGGCCTGCCGGTGGGCCTCCCACAGGTCGGTGTCGAGGATGTGCTTCTCCCAGGCCGCGACGGAGTCCTCATCGAGCTGGAGGAAGATGCCCTCTCCGCGGTCCTCTGTCGCCACGGTCCAGGTCGGGCGGGGTGTGCGGGTCAGAGGGGCAAGGCGGCGCGGGAGGTCGCCGACGCGGTCCATGTCGTCGATGCGTGTGAAGCCGACAAGCGCGTTGACCTTGCGGAGCTTCTCGACGGCCAGGACACGGGTGATCTCGGGCTGGAGGTGCTCACCTCGCTGGCGGGTGGCCAGAGTCAGTCCGCTCTTGGGGTCTTCGACTCGTTTGCCGAGGATATCCAGTAGCAGGTAGCGCCATTCGGGGACCAGGAGGTCGACCGGGTCCCAGTCCCGCATCCGTTCTTCCTGTTCCTCCGGCGTGGCCGGCGGGGCGCAGGCGGCTTCGACTGCCGCTTCCAGTTCGTGGTCGGGCAGGCCGGTGACGTCCACGCGGCCGTCGAGCAGGTCCCGGAGCATGCCGAGGTGCTGCCGGTACTTGTGCAGTTTGTCGCCGAGCGTAGTGCGGATGCGGTCGGCGAGGTCGCTCGCTTTCTCCTGCTGGGACTCGGGCATGACGATGATGGAGTGGGTTGCGGGGAACCATAGGTTGGAGGCGCCGACGAGCATCAGCTTGGTCTGATTACGGCAGCCCCTGGGTTCGAACGCGTCCAAGTGCGGGTGCCGGCCGCGACACAGCGGCAGTTTGTCCTTACCGCCTTCGCTCTGGGCCTCGTTCATCGGTCGCTGCATGTCGCAGGCCGCGCATTCGATGACAGCCGATGCACCCTTTCCTGCCGTCCGGTCGACCATCTTCAGCGGCGGTACCTCGGCCTTGCTGCACGGCTGCCCATGATGCACCCACAGCTCGTACGGGAACTCGTCCAGGTGGCCGTCGACGCACGCGAGGAGATAGCGGGCCGGGACGGCGGGGCGGCGCATGGGCTTGCGGGTGCGGTTGCCCGACCGACCTGTGCACTTGGCGTGTTCGAAGGTCGCCAGGTCGGTCCGGAAGGGGTGGGTGTTCTTGTAGTCGAACTGGGAGAGCATCCCCAGCATGTCGCAGCCGGTGCACCGCAGCCACTGCGGGAACACGCGTGCCGGCACACCGAGGTCGTTGCCCTCGGCGGAGCGGCTGTTCTTCTTCGGCTGCCAGGGGTGCGGGCGCAGCTGCACATCGGGCGAGCGCAGCATGTCCCGCACGACGTCCCGCAGCCGCGGCGCATGGATCGTCGGCGGCAGGGAGTCACGTCGCTGCCAGATCCGGTCCCAGTCGTCCAGGCCGGTGGGCATGACCGTGAACTGGGGCAGGTCCATGATCGAACCAGGGCCGTAGGTGTAGAGCAGGGAGGAGGGGCGAGCCGAGCCGACCTTGGCACGGTTGTGCTTGGTCTGCTTCTCGGCTTCCTCCTCCAGGTCGCCGAGCGGGTCGACGGCCTTCGTCGCGTCGTAGACGAAGCGCGTCTCCTCGGTCATGACTTCTCCTCCGGCATCGCCCACTGCGGTGCGTGGGCGGGTGCGACGTACACCAGTCGTTCCTTGATCGGGCTCACCAGGAGATTGATCTCCGGCTGCACTTCACGCATCGAGTTGGCCACAATGAACGGCGGAGCGTCCCGGGTGTCGATACGGGATTTGGCGTTCTCGGCGCTCATGATCAGCGCGTCGTGCCGAGTGTCGTCCACGACCCTCTCGTAGACCAGGGCCTTGCGATGCTCCTCGAGGTGCTTGCGCCGCTTGCCCCACTGGTCGAGGCGGTTCTCCAGACGATGGCGGGCCCGCTCGGCCGCGTCCTCGTCCCCGGCCGATTCCACTCGGCGCACCAGGGCCTCGATGAGCTCCACGGCAAAGTGGCGCTCTGCCTCGATACGGGCTGCGCCGTCCTCCGGTGACAGCCCCTGGGGGCGTACCGCCTGCAGGACGCGGGCAGCGCTGACAAGGACGCCGTCAAGGCCGCGCTCCAGGGAAGTCACGGAGAAGGGGGTGACGGACAGTGCCTCGACCTGGGCATAGAACGTCTCGTGGTAGTGCCGGAACGCCTCGAAGTGGGCGAGGTCCCGGGGCCGTGCCCAGTTACCGAGCGAGATGACAAGGCCGGGCCGGTCTGCGTCACGGCCGACGCGGGAGGACGCCTGGATGTACTCGGCGGTGTTCTTCGGCTGGCCGACCACCAGCATCATGCCGAGGCGGGTGACATCGACACCGACCTGGAGCATGGAGGTCGCCAGCACGACGTCGTACGGGTTCACCTCCCGAGTGGCAGTACGGGCTTTGGCCTCCCGGAGCGTGCGCTGGTTGCGCTTGCCGGCAGTGGAGTCGAAGCCGGGGTCGAACGGCACCGTCATCTTGTCCAGCGTCGAGGTGATCTCGGCGCTGGACACGCGGGAGGTCAGCTCGGCCACGTTCAGCGTCCCGAACTCGGCACCGGTCCGGCGGGGCAGCTTGGACCATGGCCGGCCCTTGGCCAGCGCCGTCTGGATGTCGTCGCCCATGTAACGGGCCATACCGGCCAGCTCCCGGGTCGCGCTGAAGTAGCCGACCAGGGTCATATAGGGGTCGGCCGCTTTGCCCGAGCGGTCGAGCAGCAGCTGGGCACCCGCCATGAGGACCTCGGCCACGCGGATCTCGGCCGTGGTCAGACGGACCCCGGTCGTGCTGATCCCGATATAGCGCCGGCCGGGGGTCTCCTCGGACACCTCGATCTCCTTGGAGAAGAAGGTGTTGCCGGCATCGAGCACCTGCGGAGGGAAGATCGTCACATCCCGCCCGTACAGGGCCCGGACCTGCTCGGGCGCGTTGCGGGCGGTCGCGGTGGAGGCGACCAGCAGTGGCCGTGCACGGGGGCCGTCCTTGGTCCGCCAGCCGGTCATCACCTCGATGGCCACCTCGAACAGGCCCACCGTCGTGCCGAGTGCCCCGCTGATCAGGTGCAGCTCATCCTGGATGATCAGGTCCGGCGGGCGCAGCCGCATGGCCGAATGCACCGCGGCGGCCGGCAGGCCGTCCTTGCGCGGGTGCTTGCTGCCGTGCTTGATGCCGCAGTACGCGTAGTCGGGGTGCACCAGGCCGTGCCGCTCGCAGCGGCGGGAGACGTAACCGAACAGCGATGCCGCTTCGCCCTCGCGTGCCAGCCGGGCGAACTTGTCGACCGTGGCGATCACGAAGGAGGGAGCGAGACGGTAGATCTCTTCATCGACGGTCAGGACGGGCAATCCTTCTTCGACCTCACCGCCGTCGGCGAACGGGCAGTCCGCCAGCTCGTCGCCGCAGTACACGTACACCCTGCGCAAAGCGTTGTCCGCCCGCACGTCCCGGGCCTCGATCTTCGTACCGCACCACGGACAGCGCTGGATCTGCAGCACCGTCAGCCGGTAGCCACGCCCCTGGTTGGCCTTCTGCAGCTGCTCCGCCGCCTCGTCGTAACGCTTCGGGCTCACGTCCGTACCGACCCACAGCCCGATCCGGAACGGTTCATCCCCCCACGTCGCAGGGTCCTCCATGCGCGCCCGCTCGGCCGCGCACACCAGCGTGGTGGCCCGCTGGAACTGCTGGGCGGTCAGCAGCCGCAGCGTGTACCGCATCAGCACCGCCACGCCCGACCGGCCGTCCAGCGGCCCGTCGAAGGCATCCACAACGCCCTGCCGGCGCCGGATGGCGAAGGTGTAGGCAGCGAGGCCCAGGTACGCCTCCGTCTTGCCACCACCGGTTGGGAAGAACAGCAGCTGCGCCTTGGCCAGATCACCCGACCGCTTCTCGGCCGCCGGGTCCGACAACAGTGGCAGCTGCATCAGAACGAAGGCGAGCTGGAACGTGCGCCAGGAATGCGCGAGGTTCCCCGCTCCCTGCTCTTCCTGCTCCCCCGCCTCCAGGACCGCGGCACGGGCCTCATCGAGGCTCTCACGGCTCTGTTCGGGCTGGTTCGCACGCCGCTGGGCTACCTGGGACTGGACGCGCTGATCGGCCATCACCCGGTTCATGAACCGGAAGCAGCGCAGCGCTTCCTCGTCCGCAAGGAGGTGCTCCAAGCCGTCCTCGAGCTGCCGCTGCACCTTGCGCGCGTCGGCGACCGCGTCGAGGCCCTCCTGCCGAAGGTGCTCGGGCAGCTCCTCGGCGCGCCTCTGCTCACGCTCCAGCCACGACGCGTAGCCCTCGACGATCGGCGTGAGGCCGGCACGCAGCTCTTCGGAACTGGCGTGTTCCAGCTTGCGCATGTCGAGAAGGGCCTCGGCGATCTCCTCGGCCGCCGTCTGGGGCGTCTCGCAGATCGGCAGCCACGTCGTCCAGACGCTGCTGGCCCTACGTGCGTCCTTGGCCACCTCCCAGTCCACCGAGCAGGTCCGACCGACCGCGAACTCCAGCCGGTCCCTGTACTGCAGCCGCAGGCGCCGCAACTCGTCGTCCTGCTCCGGGCGGGAGTCGTCCAGGGCATCGTTCACCGGCAGGAACACCGCATCGCCGCTGGCCGCAGACACGGAGAGCTTGGTCTGGTACAGCCACGCCTCGACCGGGATCTTGCGGGGCGTCTCCCGGTCGTTGCACAGCGCGATCTCTATCAGACGGCATCCGCGCTCAGCGTCGTCGTACCGGTCCACGCGCAGGACGACCTTGTCCTCAAGCACAAACGTGCTCGTGCTCAGAGGCGTGAGGTCCGCGACCATGATCGTCGTGATGACCTCGTGCGGCTTGCGCTGGTACCGGCGAAGGGCTGGGGGAACTTCCCCGCCTTCGCCCTTCTTCTCCTTCACGGGCTCGTACGTGCCCCACGACGCCGTCACCGTGAAGGAATCCAGGTCGTCCGGGATCTGGCACCGCAGCCCCATGGACGCAGGAATCATCAGCCCGCGCTTCTGAGGCTGGTCTTCGACCTCGTCCTCATCCGCGCCGGCGCTACTCTCGTCCACCGCAGTCACCGGGATGCCGCGGCTCTCTGCGGCGTCGACGGCGTCACCGACATCGGTCGCGGCATCGTCGGAGCCGGCCTGAGTGGGGTCGTCCTGACTAATGACGAGCCTGACCGGAGCAATTCGGCCGACGAGGTACGCGGAGTCAGGTACGCCGTCGATTACCTCTTCAGGCCCATCGGCCGGACCCAGAAGCTCGCGTTCCAGGACATCAGCCAGATTCTGGCGGACGGTCCAGGAACGGCCGTCCGGGTCCAGGGCAAGCCGGTACGCCTGATCGGGCGAGGTCGTCGGCAGCTGCGGACGCTGCCCGGATCCGGTGGTCACTCGTCGCCCTCTTCCTCGTCTTCACCAACATCCGGCAGGGTCACATCACCCTGAGCAGCGGCGCGGCGATGATTCTCCTCCAACAGCCGGTCCAGAACCTCCACTCGGGCCGTGGGACTCACCGTCCAGCGCTCCATCTGCCGGTACGTGTGGAAGCCATGGTCCAGGTCGATGTCACCCCAACCGTATGCAGCCATGACAGCGTGGTCCAGCTCAACGTGGATCTGGCGAAGACGGGCGACATCTGAATCGGCGGAGTCGGCGACATCGGGATCGTTGACCAGGTTGTAGAGCTTGGTCAGGCCGAGACCGCGGCGGAGCATCATGTTCCGGCGCTCATCATCAAGCACCTTACCCATTTCCGTCAGTCGTGCGTCCGGCTCAGGAAGTGGGAAGGTTTCGAAGACGGTGGAAGGCGTATAGGTCGGATCAACCCGCATCGTGGTGCCGTACTTGATTGTCCACATTTGATGCAAGCTACTCGACAATACCGCCTGGTTCGCGAACGAGTCCGTTGCGAAGACAACCAGCTTCTCGTGAAAGACCCTCTTGGTCGGCACACGAACTGGCATTACTGTCTTACTAACTCGGGCAATGACCAGAACCTCTTCCAATCCTGCGATCGCGTCCCGCATTGCGGGGGCCAACTCGGCAAATTGCCACCATCGCTCCCGCCGAGGTTTCCGCTTGTTCTTCGCCCTCTCAGGCTTCACTCTCTCCGAGACTCGCCGGAACGGCAGGTCATATTCTTCGGCTTCTACTTCCGACCTGGCGTTGAAGTCAATCACCCAGCGCGAAGCCGACGTGTCGGGACGCGAGTTAAGATCCTCGCCGTTCAGATATGGGAACAGCACATCCTTGTTCCGTGGATCGGCAGCAATCCACTCGGCGGCCGTTTCGGGCTCGAGCACGAAACCCATGCCGAGAACAATGCAACCCTGGAACGCGATCCTGGTGTTCGTCGCAAGCCGTACCGGGGCGCCGTGCACACGGCCGCCCGGTTCCAACAATGTCGAGATCCGTTCCGTCTCGACGTCGTCTGCCAGCCGTGGAACGCCAGGAGTCACATCGCCGCGCGTACCCCACACCGCCGCGTACTCCAGGTTGGCGCTGGCCGCCGGCCAGGAACGGCTCTGGATCGATTGAGTGATCGTGAATCCCCGCGCAGCGAGCTGGTCGAGGCCAACCTGCCGGGTGTCTCCCTGAGCGACCGTGTTCGTCGCGATCAGGCCAAGCCCGCCACGCCGCGAGAGCAGTTCATAGGCGCGCAGAAAGAAGTACGCCACAAGGTCTGCGCTGCCCTTCCGGCCGTTGGCAAGCGTGTGGACGAACCAGTCGCGGACATTGGTGCCCATGGATCCGGTGAGCTTCTGCCCGCCTAGGAAGGGCGGGTTGCCGATGATCGCGTCGAAGCCGCCGCGCTCCATCACGTCCGGTACAGCCAGGATCCAGTGCAGGGGCTTCCATCGCGCATAGTCCGTCGTGACGGTCGGTGTGAGCCCCGCTTCCAGGATGCCGTCGAGCATCGTTCGGTTCGGATCATCGCCGCCAACCGGGTAAGCGAGTTCGATCGCGATGCGCAGGTTCCCGTACGCCTCCCGCAGCTGCTTGCCCGGCTTGCCGCCCCACTTCAGTCCGGCGGCGGTCACGGCGTCGGCGACGTCGGAAAGCCGCTTAGTGATCTTCTGGTATTCCCGCCACTGGCGTCGCTTGGTAGCGGCGGAGCGCTGGGGGTCGCTGTCGTTGACCTCCGTGGCGAGCTGGCGGCGCAAGCGGGCGGCGCGTTCGAGGGTGCCATCGACGTCGATGTCGAAGACACTGATCTGGCCAGCAGCAGTATCGGGGTCGATGTGGAGCTCGCGCAGCTGGCGGGCACTGGTCAGGCCGAGGAGTGCGTTGCCGTGGAGGACCTTGTCGTCGACGAAGGAGAACGGCAGCTTGGGGTCGAGGGAGACCAGCCACAGGGACAGCTTGCACATCTCCACGGCCATGCCGTTGATGTCCGCGCCATACAGGCAGGTGGCTACCACGGTCCTTATCGCGTGGATTGTGAGCTCGTGCGGAGTACGCCCGTAGGCGACGCCTTCGCGTTGCCATGCCTCCACGAGCCGTTCGGCGAGGAAGCGTGCCGCGGCGACCAGGAACGCGCCGGAGCCGCAGGCGATGTCAGCAATCTTAAGGTCGAGGATGTCGTCGGAGGAGAGGGGCTGCCAGGCGTCCCGGTCCGCGGTCTGGTGGGGGCCGGGGAAGTAGACGAGGGGTTCGAGGGCGTGGCGTACGACTTCCTCGGCGAGCGAGCGGGGCGTGTAGTGGGCGCCGGCCGAGGCCCGCGAGGGAGTCTCCACGAGGAGAACTCCGCCGGGTTCGACCACGAGCGGCCGGTTGCGCAGGTCACGGCGGATGATGCCGATGAACGGGCGCAGTCGGTCGCGGAGGTCAGCGTCGTCGGTGAGGTCGCGTAGGGCGTTGTCGGCGTCGTCGAGCGTGTCTCTGGTCTGGAGGGCCTTGGTGAGTGCGGCCTTGGTGGGGGGCTTGGCGGCCGGCTGGTTCTGCTTGATCCAAGCGAGGATCGCGTCGACCAGGGCAGCGTCGGTGCGCTTGGTTTCGGCGAGGTTTTCGAGGGTGGCGAGGGGGATCTCCGGTTCGGAGCCGGCGCTACCGATGAGACTTACGACGGTCTCGTCCGTGCTTTCGCAGGAATAGCCGAGGAGGCCCTCGTAGATGTAGCCGATCTGTTCGACGTCGATGTCGCGGAAGGAGATCTGGCGAGCCCCGCCGGGCAGCTGGGCGATCTGGACGGCGCGCAGGACTTCGAGCATGACGCGGTCGCTGACCGTAATGGCGAGGGAGCCCTGGGAGTTGCGGGCCGTGAGGAAGGCGAAGCGGACTGGGTCGAAGAGTGAGCCGCCATACTCGGGCAAACGGAGGTCTTCGAAGGTGGCGCCTCGATAAAGGGCCTGGGAGGTGGCCAGGAGACGGTGCCAAGTGAGTGAGGTGGCGTCAATGGCTTGGTCGCCTTCCTCCTTCTGCCGGGCGTCGAGCTGGTCGAGTTCGTCGCTGACGCCGTAGCCCATGGCGAACAGCTGGTTCTCAGGGAGCAAGCCGCGTTCCTCGGCGAAGAGAAGGAAGACGACGCGCATCATGACCGTGACGGCGGCTTCATAGACCTGGCCGCGCTGCGCCGGCAGCGGGTCGGGCTCTCCGCGTTGCACCGCTTTGAGGCCGCCTTCGGACAGGGCCTGGACGATGAGTTCGACGGCGCGCCGGACCTGGGTGCCGAGCGCTTCGGTGATCTTCTCGGCCGCGGTGACCGACTCGGCGAACAGCTCGGTGAGCCGGTCCTGGGCTTTGCCTCCGACGAGGCGCTTGCGCTGGAGGAGTTCGATGAAGGCGTTGCGGGCCTGGGGTTCCTCGATCCAGGTCTGGGAGTCCACGATGCCCGAGGCGACCATGGTCTGCGTCCGGGCGCTCACGATCGCCCACCAGCGGCCGTCGGTGACCACGCCGATGGTGGCACCGGAGGTCCGTAGGAGTTCCTCCATGCGGTCGATAGGGCTGGCGGCCCAGCCGTCGGTGAGCGGGTCGCGCAGGGAGTCGACGGGGTCGGTGAGCAGGACGAGCGCGCCGATGTTCTCGCCGTGGAGGAGGGCCCCGTTGGCGCGGACGGTGACGGCGTGGTCGGGTGAGCGGACCTCCGCGGTAGTCGGGGCCGGTACGGTGTAGGCGGCGCCCCAGCGCAGGCCCTGGCGCAGTACGAGGTCCACCCAGGTGTCGCGGGCCTCTCGGTACAGGTCGAGGGCGGTGTCGTCGTCCGGGTGGGTGTCCCAGTGCTCCCATGCCTTCTCGAAGGCGGGCTTGGCGTCCCTGATGGAGGCGAGCGCGCGGGCGTCTGGCTGGGGGATGCCCTGAGGCCAGGCTCGCTCAAGGGCGGGGACGGCAAGGAAGGGGCCGTCGGTGTCGACCAGGGCGAGCCAGGCGCGGTGGAGATCGGCGTTGGTCGGGGCGTGCTTCCTGCTCATGCCTGAACCGCTCCGTTCTTCGCGTCTTCGGGGGTGAGGGCGAACACAACGGCGGCGGCCGATACGTAGGGCCGGATGTCGCTGTAGCGATCCCGGATCGCGGCGATCTCGCGCGCTTCCTCATCGCCCAGGCTCTCCAGGCGGTCGATCATGTTCTGCAGGTCGCGGCGGCGCTGTTTCTGCTGGTCGTCGGTGAACAGAAACTGCTCCTTCTGATCCCGGATCTCCTGGTCGAGCCGGTCGCGGGACTCGCTCAGGTTGATCCGGAACGCCCCGAAAATCTCGTGGGCGCGGGCGATGTCGGTCTCCTGACGCTTCTTGAGTGCTTCGGTGACCTTGTCCTGCCGGCTCTCGCTCTTGCGCTTCATCGCGTTGAGCAGCCGAGTACGCAGCCGGGCGTCGTCCGCGTTCCACAGGGCCGCGAGGTGGGCGCGGACCTGCTCGTCGGCGAGGACGAGGTCATGCGAGTCGAGGGTCTCGTCCAGGACCTGCTCGACCTTGGACTCGGCGAGGGCCTGGCCCCGCAGGCGGATACCGGTGAGGAAGACCTCTTCGTGCAGGCGCAGGCCACCGCGGCCGACAAGCACGAGCCGGGAAACAGCGGCGACGCAGGACTCGGGCAGGCCCGGTGTGACAACAGCAGTCACCCGGTTGGCGGGCGCGTCCACGCTGAACAGCGCGCCTCTGAGGGTACGCGTGGCTCGCTGCATGAGGGCGTGGCCCAGGTGGATGTGCACGAGGTCCGTGCGATTCGCCGCAGCCTTGTCATCGAAGGTGATGGAGCGCAGGACCCCTGGCTGGAGACGGGTGTCGAGGCCGCGCAGCGCCGGCTGCCAGGTGCGGCCGAGGTTCGGAACCTCGAACACCTGGGCGTCGGTGTCCGCGTCGCCAATCTCCACCAAAGGCGGCTGTGAGTCGAGGGTCAGCGCGGTGTCCACGACGCGGCGTGCGTTACTCGGCGTGAGGTGCATGACCTCCTTGCGCTGTTCATAGGTCGCGGTCAGCTCGGTGAGCTGCCGATTCAGCTCAATTCCACCAGCCAGCGCCTCATTCATAGCCTCATCGCCGTCGTCCGGCGCCGCCGGACGCGGCTTGCGCAGACTCCCCGTCGGGCTGAAGTGCTCCTGGACCTCAGCGTCGATGACCTGGTTGACCTTCCCCAGGTCCTGGGTCGCCGTGCCGACCTTCCTGGCGATGATCCCCATGAACTCCATGTCCGCCGCATACGTGGAAGAGGAGGCCACGGGCTTGAAGTGGAAGATCTCCGGGTTCTCCGTCTGCCCGTAGCGGTCAATCCGGCCGATACGCTGCTCCAGGCGGGACGGATTGAACGGGATGTCGAAGTTCACCAGCCGGTGGCAGTGCGCCTGGAGGTCGATACCCTCCCCCGCAGAGTCCGTGGCGAGCAGTACCCGCACCGGATGCTTGTCCGGGCTCTCAGTGAAGCGGGCGCGGATCAGCTCACGCTGCTCGATCGGGGTTGACCCCTGGATCGTCTCCAGCACGTCCTTGTAGCCGCGCTGCCGGAGAACGCCGGCGATCCAGTCGAGTGTCGCGGCGTACTCGGTGAACACCACGACGCGTTCGTTCGTCCAGTGCTGGCCATCCGAGGTCCGGCAATGCGCGTCGAGGAAGGACACCAGAGCCTCCAGCCGCGAGTCTGGCTTGTGCTCGTAGCCTGAGCCCCACGCGACCAGGGAGGCGGCCTCGCTGCTGATGGCATCGGTCAGCGGGTCCGTGCCCTTGCTGTGCCGCAGCGCGGTGAACTCGGGATGCTCGGCGTCGCCCTCTTCCTCATCGGACTGTCCGCTTCCGATGACCTCGGCGTAATACTCGTCCTCGTCCAGTTCCAGCTGCCGGTTGTCGGCCGCAGCCGCCTCGTAGAGCTCCATGGTGCGGGCGAACGACCACGGGCTGGACAGGAAGCGCTTCTTGAGCAGCATCGCGACGATGTCGCCGCCCTTGCCCTTACCCTTCGCTCGGGCCGCCTCAACCAGCATCCGCGAGAGTCGGTCGAACTGCTCCTGCTCGTCCTCGGAGGGCGTGAACGGGATCGTCAACAGCTTGCGGGACTTGAACCCCTTGTCCGGGAGGTCGCTCTTCAGCCGACGGACCCGAACCTCGCGCAGGGCACGCTGGTCGATAGTCGCGCCTCGGGTGAACCGACGACTGTCGATCATCTCCAGGAGCGCGGTGAACGACTCCGAGTAGCCGTTGTGCGGAGTCGCGCTGAGGAACAGCCGGTGCTCGCAGACGTCCGCCAGCGCCTTCGTCGCAGTCGTACGGTGGCTGTCCACCGCGTACCCACGCTGGCCGGGGGCCGTCGTCGGGCTGGCCGGCGCCACGTGGTGTGCCTCGTCGACCACCAGCACGTCGAAGGCGAAACGCCGGGCACTGGAGGTCTTGCGCACATCGGCCAGGACATCACGCAGCAGACGCTGGGCCCGCAGCGACGGCAGCCACGACATGCTAACGATCACGCGCGGGAACAGTCGGAACGGGTTGGCGTTCAACCCGTGGCTCCGTCGCACCTTCGCCATCAGCTCGCTGTTGACGATCACGAAGTCCAGGCCGAACTTCTCCCGCATCTCGTCCTGCCACTTCAGCGACAGGCTCGGCGGGCACACGATGACCACAGTCCGCGCCCGGTGACGCAGAAGCAGCTCCTGGACGACCAGGCCGGCCTCGATGGTCTTGCCCAGACCCACGTCGTCGGCAAGCAGCAGGTTCGTGCGGGAGGACTGCAGAGCACGTCGCAGCGGCTCGAGCTGGTACGCCTCAACGTTCGCACCACTGCGGAAGGGAGCCTGATAGGAGTTGGCATCCGCCGACGTCACCGCACCCCATCGCACCGCGTCCACAAACGCCGCCAGCGTGTTCGGGTCATCGAACGCGTCCGTCCGCACCGCCTCCGGAAGGCCCTGGTCCGGCTGCAGCGTGTGCCCGACCTCCAGCTCCCAGACCACGGTCAGCTCCTGGCCGAGCCGGTCCTCATCCAATGACTGCAGGCCCACAACGTGAGCGAGTCCAGGAGCCCCCTCGTCGGCAGGGCTCCTCGGCAGACCCTGCCGACGAACAGCCGATACCGCCCACGTTGAGCCGCGGACCTTCACCACCTGCCCCGGTTCTGGAACCGGTGGCAGCGCCGCAGTCCGCTCGGTGCCGCCCTCTGCCCCCTGCGGATACTCCGTAGCGGTCGCCACCTGACGAGACTCCTTCATCGACGCAATCACAACCAAACATCGCGATCACTCCTGGCGCGTCGCTCGACAGCGAGATCATTCAGGGAGATCACCGACGCACCAGTATCCTCGACACAGAGGCATGGCCGCTTGGGCCTTGCCCAGATCACCCGCCCGGCGGCGGACATCCGTGCCGCGGCGGTCTAGGTCCCATGCCCCAGCGGGGCTGCCCGGTTCACATTGACCACGTCGAAATCCCCGGTGACAGAGACGTCGTGGGGCGACTTCCCGACTAGGTAACACGCCCCGGCGAAGAGGGACCAAAGCTCCAAAAGCACCCCAGAACGTGACGTGAACCCAGTCCGCATAGCTGCGCAGTGCGCACCCAGAAGGAGAGAGCCACGTGGGTGATCCGACCGACGAATGGGCGACGCGGGTCGCGGAGGCCGAGCTCAGCAGCACGCTTCCACGGAGGTGGGCGCATACGCAGGGAGTGTCCGAACGCGCTGTCGAGGTAAGTCAGGTTCTCGGCCATGACGCTGACCTCCTTATCGCTGCCGCCACGCTGCACGATGTCGGGTACGCGCCGCGGCTGGCCGTGACCGGCTTCCATCCGCTGGACGGGGCCCGGTTCCTTCGCGATGAGCACAGGGCCGATGAGCGCCTCGTGCGGCTGGTGGCCAACCACTCTTTCGCACTCCTGGAGGCCGAGGAGCGAGGGCTCCGGCAGGTGCTCGCGACCGAGTTCCCCTTGCTGGAGGAGCCGCTGCTGGTGGACGCGCTCGTGTACTGCGACATGACGACCACGCCCAACGGCGGACGGACCACCGCCGAGGAGCGGGTCGCGGAGATCCTTGGCCGCTACGGGGACGACAGCGTGGTCGGGCGGTTCATCCGCCGCGCGGCGCCGGAGATCTTTGGCGCCGTGGGGCGAGTGGAGGCCGCGCTGGCGGCTCAGCCGAGGTAGGGGTAGGTACCGGCGAGGTAGTCGCCGATCTGCTGGCGCATGCTGGCGTGGATGTCGTACTCGTCGAGGTCGGCCGGCTGGACAAAGCGGACGCCGTCGGCCTCGTCGTTGATCGTGGGCTCGCCGCCGACGGGGCGGCCGATGTAGGTGTTCTCGTACTGCTGGCGAATCTCGCCGTCGGTGTACGCCACGATGTGGTTCGGGTTGGTGTAGACGCCGAGGAAGCCGGTGATCTCGGCGACGATCCCCGTCTCCTCCAGGCACTCGCGTACCGCGCACTCGGCGGCGGTCTCGCCAATGTCCTGGGCGCCGCCGGGCAGTGCCCACTGCCCGGTGTCACGGCGGCGCTGGAGCAGGATGGCGCCGCTGTCATCGACGACCAGCAGGTTGCTGGCGGGGATGAGGGTGTTGGCCTTGGGAGCGTTCGGGTCGTTGTAGTACTCAGTCCTGCCCATGTGCGGCGGTCCCCTCCTGGTCGGGTGTCCACGGCCGTGCGCCGGCCCAGACGGCATCGAAACTCTGAGCGTAGTTGTCGAACCAGCCGCCTTCGGTGCCCTGTCTGAGGTGGAGCAGCGGGTTGGCGCTGGCCGGGCGTCCCCATACGTGTGGGTTGACCAGCAGGTTCTCGTCGTAGAGGAAGAGCGAGGTGTACAGGGTGGTGTCGTGCAGTCGGACCTCGCACCCGGGCTTGCCTAGAAGGGGACGGTAGTAGGTCAGGGAGGCGCGGATCTTCGCCGCGAGCGTGTCGCCGATCCCTTCCTCCCGGCCCCGTACTGCGACCGCCCCGCCGTTGGGGTCGCCGAAGCACAGTCGTACACGGACGCCGGCTTGCGCCCGCTCGGCGAGCATCCGGGCCACGTCGGGGTTGGACTGGGCGAAGAAGGTGCCCGAGAACACGAGGACGCTGATCTCCTTCTGTGCTCCCCGAAGCAGCGAGATCCACATCTCCCGGGGCACGCTCGCCCGGTTCAGGTAGGTGCCGACGAGTTCACCGTCGGACGCCGGCGCGGCCCGCGTCGCCCGGGACTGCTGCGGGGGCCAGAGGAAGGACTCCTCGACGCGCAGGTATTGGGCCGCGGTGAATCGGTGGCGCCGGTGAGGGACGCGCCCGCCGAGCCAGCGACCTACCGTCTTGGGGTCCACTTCGCAGATCTCGGCGAGCGACTCGATCGAGACGCCCCGCTGGGCGAGTACGGAATGCAGTCGCTCGTTCACGCTGGTCATGCAAGCCTGAGCTGGGGAGGCAGGGCAAGGACGTATTGGGACGTCCTTACCGGACCGCTCTCCGCCGTCTCCCTACGCTGGCGCCATGCAGCTCATTGTTCTGTGGGACATCGACCACACACTCATCGAGAACGCCGGGGTGAGCAAGGAGATCTACGCGACCGCGTTCTCCCTCCTCGCGGGGAAGGATCCGGACGGGCCAGCAAGGACGGAGGGCCGTACAGATCGCCTGATCATGCGGGAGCTGCTTGTTCGGCATGGCGTCCCCGTGCCGAACTGGGCCGTCGTGGAAGCGGCTCTCACCAAGGCCGGGGAAGGGCGCGAGGAGGATCTGCGCCGTCGCGGGAGCGCCCTGCCTGGGGTGCAGGAGGCACTCGCTGCAGCGGCTGACCGACCTGGCTGGATCTCGTCCGTTCTGACGGGGAACATCGCGGCCAACGCCGTCGTGAAGCTTTCCGCCTTCGGGCTCGACACGCTCCTCGACTTGTCCGTGGGCGCGTACGGCGCCGACGCGGACCTGCGACCGGACCTCGTGGAAGTAGCTCACGAGCGGGCGCGCCGGCTCCGAGGGGTTAGCGAGGACGTTCCGGTGGTGCTCGTAGGTGACACGCCTCGGGACGTCGAAGCCGCGCTCACGACCGGCTCGCAGGTCATCGCGGTCGCGTCCGGCATCCACAGCGAAGCCGAGCTGCGAGCGGCGGGGGCCTCGGTGGTCCTGAGGGACCTGTCCGAGACCTCTCGGGTGCTGGATTTGCTGGAGCGCGCCACGCGACGGTGAAACGTCCCAGGACGTCCTGCCTGGCGTCCGCAGACGCGGTGACGGTGTCCCCTTCTCCTCTCCCATCATCTGTCTCAGCACGGATCGCAAGCCTGTGATCGCTCGAACGGGTGGTCGCTCGCCTCACGATGGGAGAAGGGGGCCATGAAGCGCGAGTACGAAGTCCGGTTTCTGGATATCGACGCCGCCGAGATCCGCACCAGGCTCAGCCGGGTGGAGGCCGTCCAGAGGTTCCCCTGGGCGCTGCGTACGTGCTGGATCTTCGCCGGGGAGGTGCTGGACCCCGGCCTCTGCCTGCGTCTATGCGGTCAGGGCACTCACGTCAGCCTCGCGCTGGGTCCGTCCTGTACCTCCTCGGGGCTCCAGGGCAGCGCTGCCCTCGAGACTTCGGTGTCCGACCGCGTGGCCGCGGTGGAGATCCTTCGCAAGCTGGGTCTGCGCGAGACCCGCTATCAGGAGCACTTCCGCGAGGAGTGGCAGCTGGGCGAAGCCGCGTTCTCGATCGAGGCATGGCCCGACCTCCCCGTGCTCGTCGCGGTCGCCGGCCCCGACGAGGCGTCCGTCCGGCAGGCTTCAGCCTTGATCGGGTTCGACTTCGGCGACGCCCAGCCCGAAAGCATCGAGCAGATCTACCTGAGCGCGACCAAGCGCAATGTACTGGTCGAGCCCACCCTCCTCTTCGCCGATACCGCCCATGCCCCTGCGACGTGACCTGGGACGAGAGACAGCAGCCGGGCCCGCCATTGGCGGGACGCCCCCCATCGGGCGATGGTCTCGGCCACTTGGCCGATAAGCCTTCTATCGCTCAACTGCCTTGCGCAGAACGGGGTTACAGCACCGGTAACCTCGGGCGGGCGAGGCGCGGAGCGCCCGCCATCCGGCCTGCCTGAAAGCTGAAAGGGAATCGATGGCCCAGGATCAGGAGAACACCGTGGAGCGCACGCTCGTCCTTCTCAAGCCCGACGCTCTGGTCCGCGGCTTCGGCGGGAAGATCATCGCCCGGTTCGAGGACGCGGCGTTGAAGATCGTCGGCGTCAAGATGAAGCAGATGGACGCCGAGTTCACACGGCGCCACTACTTCGACCTGGAGGAGCGGCTCGGCCCGGAGGTCTACAACCTCACCGCGACCTTCATGCAGCAGGGCCCCGTCATCGCGCTCGTCCTGGAGGGCTTCGACGCGGTCGCGACCGTACGGAAGATCGTCGGCAGCACGTACCCGAACGAGGCTCCCGCCGGCACCATCCGGGGCGACTTCTCGCACTACAGCCGTGGCGCCAGCGCCGCCTCCGGGAAGGCTGTGGCGAACCTTGTGCACGCCTCGGGCAACAAGGAGGAGGCCGACCAGGAGGTGGCGCTCTGGTTCGACAAGGACGAGCTGCACGACTACCGCACCCTCGCGGAGATCTTCACGTACTGACCCCGGACGAACCGAGGTCACCTCTCGGCAGTCGACGCGTTGAACACCACCTAGCACCAACGTAGGAGAGAAGACCCATGACCATCCCGACCCGCGTCGCCTCCGCAGCCGAGCTGGAGAGCATCTTCCAGCAGGAGTTGGCCACCGACCGCTGGGCCGCGGCGGAGACTGCCTTCGCTCTCGCCATCCGGAACCGCGACACCGGCGACTGGGACAAGTCCCGCGAGTGGGCGAGGCAGTGCCTGACCCTGCTCGCCGGCTTCCCCAGCGACACCGAGGGCGACGTCGCCACCAAGAGGGTGGCCGTCGGCGGCGTCCTCCTGCCGAACTACCTGCACGAGGGCGTCCTGCGCGACCGCTTCGGCGACTTCGACTGACGTACGCCCCGGCGGCGGTGCGGCACCTGGTGACGGGCCGCACCCCGCCGGCCGCTGACCAACCACACAGCACATCCAACCGAGCCAGCCCCATGCGCGGGGCGGCTCGGGCGGATCCCCCATGCCTGATTCCAGAAGGGAGCCCCTGTGGCCATCGAGATCGAGATGCGCGCCCGGTTCGACAAGGAGACGTACAAGAAGCTCCTCGCCCGCCTCACGGCGGAGGCCGAGGACCTCGGCTGCGACGACAAGAACATCTACTTCTACGTGCTGCCCGACCAGCTGCTGAAGGTCACCGACAACACGGCCGCCGGCTCCGCCAAGATCACGCTCAAGGCCAGCAAGATCGGCCAGGGCGCCGCCTTCCCCGAGACGGAGTTCACCATCGCCCGGGACGACGTACCCGCCGCCGTGCGGATCTTCAACGCCCTCGGCTTCGAGGACACCATGCACCAGGCGTTCAACCAGCGGCACAACTTCCGCTTCCGCGGGGTCGAGATCGCCGTGAAGTGGAGCGAGGCGTGGGGGCACCACGCCGAGTTCGAGGTCCTCCTCGACGAGGGTGCCGGCGCCACCGCCCAGGAGGAGGCCACCGCCCGCATCCGCAGTGTCGCCGACGAGCTCGGCATCCATCTGATGACCGAGCAGGAGCTCGCCGACTTCACGGCCGCCTTCGAGGCCGCCGAGCAGGAGCGCAAGGAGAAGGAGGCGGCGACCGCCGCCACCGCCAGCTAGGCATCCGCTGTCGCAGACCACCATGAGGAGGTGGGCCCGATGAGCACGACCCTGCCGGCCGACAGTCTGGTCGAGCTGGCCGCGCGCAAGCAGCTCCCGCACCACCAGTACACCGATCCCGCCACCGTCCGCTGGATCGCCGCCAACCGGCCGGACCTCCCCGACGGCCCGCCTCCTCCCACCCTGCGACCGAGCTCGCGACAGCTCGTGACCTGCGCGGCCCTCCCCGCCGACTGGCTGGCCGAGGCCAGGTGCCACGACTCCCTCCACGGCATCCGGCACGCCGTCCGCACAGCCGCCATGGCCGCCCTCCTCGCCGAGGCCACCGACCTTGGCGAGGACGACACCGCCACCCTCGTCCTGGCCGCCGCGGTCCATGACTGCCGCCGGCTCCACGACAAGGACGACACCGGCCACGGCGCCCGCGCCGCCATCTGGCTCACGGACAACGCCGGCACGGTCTGGGACCACTTCGGCCAAACCGCGACGCCGAGCCGCGTCACCGCCGCCGGCACGGCCGTCCGGCTCCACGACCTGCCGTACGAGCACTTCTCGCCGGACGACCACGCCGACCACGCCCGTACTAGGACGATCACCGACCTCCTCAAGGCCGCCGACGCCCTGGACCGATACCGCCTGCCCAAGCTCACCTGGTGGCCCGACCCCGCCCGCGTCCGCTCCAGGGCGTTCACCACCCTCCAGCCCACCGCCTTCGAGCTCGTCGTCCGATCCGAGTCCGCGTGGCTGGCCGGGACCGACAGCGCGGAAGCCGTTCTCACCAGCTTGGCGAGCATGGAGCTGATCGGCTGATGGATTTTCTCGACGCCTATGAGCAGTGGGCCGACGCCCACTCCTTCTTCGATACCACCCTCATCCCCAGCCCCACCGACAGTCAGGACCCGCTCGCTTCGCAGACCGCGTCCTGGGACCAGCGCTTGGCCGACACGCCCAACGGCCGACTCCTGCGGGACAACGCGATGTTCCGGGCTCTGGCGACGGGCAACAAGCTTCACCTGCTCCACGTGACGCACGCCCTGGAGCAGATCAGCGAGCACGGCACGCTGTACCCCTCCGGCGGCTGCCTGGTCGGCAGCGTCTACTGCGCGCCCCTCACCTCCTCCGAGCACGGATTTCGCATGCACAACCTCGGCGAGTACATCCTGACCAAGGAGGCCCCGGCCTTCGTGGCGAAGGCCGGCGCTCCGAAGCGGGAGCCGACCCCGCTGATCTTCGAGGTCTCCCTCCCGCCGCAGGTGTACAGGGGTCTGGCCGGCGTGGACTACCTCCGTCTCGGCTCGATCCATCTGCAGATCTACAGCCGCCTGGAGTACCTGCTCTCCAAGGCCGAGCGCCATCAACTGCGCGAGACGATCGTCAGCCGGATCAAGAACTCCGCGGCCTTCCTCGCCCTGGCGGCTGCCGTCGCTCACCAGGGCGCCACGGTCCTGCCGGAAAACTTCCTCCGGCTCCTGGACGAGACGATCTCCCGCTTACCGATACTCGGCTACGTGTACTTCGAGGCACTCGCTGAGTACCTGATGCTGCACTCCACCACGGACGACACGCGCGATCGGGCCGAGCACGGCGAGTTCAACAACTGGCTCTACAAGGACATGTTGTTCGCGTCCTTCCCGGATATGGCCGGCAGGTTCGACCTCGCGAAGTTCCGGCCCTCTCCCACCGGCCTGGACACGCTCCTGGCCCGCATCGACCCGAGCCTCGACGCGCGCCACGCCCGCGCCTACCTGACCGAGCGGATCAGCCACCTCGTCGCGGCCCGCCTCTTCACCCCCGGCCAGATCCCCGAAGCCTGGCACCGCACCCGCTGGGAGTTCGACGGCCTCTCCACCCAGCTCGGACCGCTCCTCGGCCACCTCATCCACCGCGAGCTCCGGACCTTCGGCCGGTACCCGGACTTCTACTTCTACTACGACCAGCACAAGGCGCTCCAGGCGTGGAACTACTGGAACCACATGGACATCATCGCGCCCTTCAACGGCACGATCCCCAAGGGCGAGATCGGCATCAACCCCGCGTACCCGGATCTCGACTACCGCGTCTGGCGGGCGGAGCAAGACGACCACGGACGACTCCACCCCGCCGAGGAACTCACTCTGACCATCACCCCGCGCCTGGTGGACATCAAGTACACGCTCATGCGCAACAACAGCCGCTGATCCGTGCCGACCTGCACCGCAGAGCACCATCCCCCTGCCCCCCTCAACCCGCCGAAGTGGAGAGGCATGTCGACCCACGAACACGAAAGCCCCACCCGCGCCTGGCCTGCCCCCACCCAGACCGCCGAGGAGATCTTCACCGAAGTCTTCCGCACCAACCACTGGGGCTCGCCGGAGTCGATCTCCGGGCCCGGATCCGAGCTGCGACAGACCGAAGCGGTCCGCGGCGCCCTCGCATCCGTCCTGGCGCGGTATCCGATCCGTACGATCACGGACGCCGGCTGCGGAGACGTCAACTGGATCCGCCACGTCGACGGCTTCGACCGGCTGGACGCGTACGTCGGCCTGGATGTCGTTCCCGACCTCGTCGAGCTGAATCAGAAGCGGTACGGCAGCGTGCGGATGTCCTTCCAGCAGGCCGACCTCAGCCGCGACGAGATTCCGGCAGCGGATCTCGTCCTCACCCGCGACTGCATGGTCCACCTCACCCACCACGAGGTCCTGGCATTCCTCGCCCGAATTGCCGCCAGCGACTCCGCCTACCTCCTTGCCACCACGTACATGGATCTGGCGGAGAACCGCGACACCACGGACGGCCACTGGCGCCCGCTCAACCTCCAGGCGGCCCCTTTCCACCTCCCGTCGCCCATCGAGCACTTCGACACCGACTTCACCGACAACGGGCGACACCACCCGGGCAACGGTCTGGGGCTGTGGAGGATCGAACAGCTCGGCACCCGCACGACCTGAACCACCCATCACCGGCGACCAGGAAGTGAGACACGATGGCCACGCACGACGCCCAGATAGCATCTCTCCTCGACCAGCTCGACCGCGCCCTCGCCTCCCCGGCGACCACGCACGGCCTCGCGCGCACGCTCAGGGCGGCCGCCAAGGAGGCCGAGCTGCACCGCCACCACCGAGCCAGCCTCGCTGGCCTGCCCGACGGCGTCCTCCAGGCCAGCCCCGCCAAGGTTCAGATCGGCGGCGGCGGTCACCGCATCGACGGCTTCTTCAACATCGACATCGTCCCGCCGGCCGACCTTCTGTGGGACGTCCGCGAGGGCCTGCCTCTCGCCGACGAGAGCACCCAGGAGATCTTCTCGGAGCACTTCCTGGAGCACATCGACTACCCCCGCTCCGCCAAGACCTACGCCCGCGAGGCGTTCCGCGTGCTCACGCCCGGCGGCCGTCTCATCACCGGGGTCCCGGACGCGGCCTTCGTGCTCAGCCGGTACCCGGCCGGCCCGGAGCAGGCCGAGGAGATGATCGCCCGCTGGTACGCCAAGCGGGACTGCCGCAAGGACATCAACACCTACCTCGACCTGATCAACTACGTCTTCCGCGACCAGGACGACGACCCCACGTACAACCCGCACTACTGGGCCTACGACTTCGAAAAGCTCAGCCAACTCTTCACCGAGGTCGGCTTCGCCGCTGTCGAGCCCTGGAGCTTCGACCCGAGCGTGGCCAACCCGAAGCGGCAGTGGGCGAGTGTCTACGTCGTCGCGACCAAGTAAGCAGCCTGACGTGCTGACGGAACTCGCCTTACGACACCGGTGATCCCCCGGCATCGCCGACTTCGCCCGCGGCGGTCGTCCGGCCCCGGCAGCCACGGACGATGCCAACACGTGGGGCGACGGCTTCTGCTGGCTCTACAGCGGGCGGAGGTGGACGCGCGTTCTCTGGAGCGGCGCCCGGCAACCATCGCCACCCCCCAAGCACCGATGTGCGCCTGCAAGCCGTGCATCAACACGCTCCAATAGCTGGTCCGGCAGTCCATCCTCCTCGGCAACGCGGCGGCCGGCTCCTGTGGCAGGACGAGCCCTCAGCCGCCGAACCACCCACCGCACGACGAGCAGGCAAGCATCTCGGCCAAGGCCGGTTCGTGCGGCCGTTAGACCCCCGCCCCGGCCAGAGCCCCGCTCATGTCGAGAAGGCTGCTCACGCCGTCCCGCGAGTCGTTCGTCCCCAACCCCATTACCGCCCCAGCGGGTGGACTCCCTTTCCGGAGGTACGAAGGTGACAGTCGGCATCCCTGTCTCGTATGAGGTTGCGCTGTCCTACGCGTCCGAGGCTGGCCGAGTGAGGCAGCGGTGAGCCCCCGCCCCGCCTTTGACCGGAATCCGGCGTTCGACGACCGCCCGCTGCGCAAGGTGGTCGAGGACGCGGCGATGGGTCGCTGGGAAGGCGCCCGGGAGCTTCTGACCGCGACGGGCGCGGACTGGGACCGGCGGGTCTTCCGGCTCCAGGTCCTCGCCCGCGCCGGAGTGCGACTGACCTTCGCGGACACCTGGGCGCAGGCCGAACCTCGCTCGCCGCACGCTCTTGCCCTGCTCGCCCATGTTCAGGCCCTGCGATCGATGGCGGACGGCCGGGCACGTGGCCGCAGCGAGGCGATGGAACGGGCGTGGGAGGCGTGCGACGCCGCGGCCGACGCCCTGCCGCCGGACCCTTCGCCGTACATCGTCATGCTCGCGCTGCTCCGCTTCCACTCTCCCGACCGTGATCCGGCCTGGCGGGCCACCGTGCGGCAGGTGTGGGAGCAGGTGGAGCAACGGGACCGGTGGAGCCGCGAGGCGCACCACGAGCTGCTTACCTACATGTTCCCGGCCTGGCACGGCACGGGCGGTGAGATGTTCCACTGGGCCCAGGAGCGGTGCGCGCAAGCGCCCCGGGGCCTGCCGCTGCACGTCCTCCCGTTGGTCGCCCTAGCCGAGTCCCACCGGCAACGGATGGAGAAGGACGGGCATCGATACGGGCTAACCGTGCATCCGTGGACGGACAACCCTTCCACCTGGCAGGCGTGGGAGAACTGGTGGGCCTACCGGGCCCCGACCCGCCTGCACGCCGGCTTCCACGAGGACGCCAACTACCTCGCCCACGCTCTGTCGTTCGCGAACCGGCATCGGGAAGCCGCCGAGGTCTTCGACGCCATCGGCCCGTTCGCCACTGATGCGCCGTGGAGCTACTGCGGCGACGCCCGGCAGTTGTTCTCGCGGCATCGCGGCTGGGCAGTGAAAGCGTCCGCACAGTACCCGCATCGGCGTTGATCAGCGCGCCGCTCGCGCCGAATCCCCTAAATCCTGACCCTGAGAGGGCACCCCTATGCCTTTGGACATACCCAGCGTGACTCCTTCCGAGGAGGAGCGCCTCGCCGAGCTCGGCATCACCCAGACCCTGGACCGCTCCATGTCCGGGAAGCAGAACTTCGCCGTCTCGTTCACGATCATCAGCATCCTGTCCGGTTGCCTGACCATGTACGGGTTCGGCATGAACGCCGGCGGGCCGGCCCTGATCATGTGGGGATGGGCGTTCGTCGGCCTGATGACCCTCTTCGTCGGGCTGTCCATGGCGGAGGTCTGCTCCTCCTACCCGACGTCCGCCGGCCTCTACTTCTGGGCCCACAAGCTCGCCCCGCGCAGGTCCGCTCCCGCGTGGGCCTGGTTCACCGGCTGGTTCAACACCCTCGGGCAGGTCGCCGTCACCGCGGGCATCGACTTCGGCGCCGCCTCGTTCCTCAACGCGTACCTGAACCTCGAATTCGGCTACGCCGCCACGCCCGGCCACACGATCGTCCTCTTCGGCCTCATCCTGCTGCTCCACGCCGTCGTGAACACCTTCCGCGTGCGGATCGTGGGCTTCTTCAACACCGTGTCCGTCTGGTGGCACCTGATCGGCGTGGTGGTGATCGTCGGCGCGCTGCTCGCCGTCCCCGGCCGGCACCAGTCCCCCGGTTTCGTGTTTGCCGAGTTCGTCAACAACACGGGCTGGGGTTCCGCCGTGTACGTCGCTCTCATCGGCCTGCTGATGGCGCAGTACACGTTCACCGGGTACGACGCGTCCGCGCACATGACGGAGGAGACGAAGAACGCCTCCGTCGAAGGGCCGAGGGGGATCGTCCGGTCCATCCTGGTCTCATGGGCCGCCGGCTTCGTCCTGCTCTTCGGCCTGACGTTCGCCATCCAGTCGTACACCGGCGCCCTCGGGTCCGGGACCGGGGTGCCTCCCGCTCAGATCTTCCTGGACGCGCTCGGCGCGAGCACGGGCAAGCTGATGCTGCTTATCGTCATCGGCGCGCAGCTGTTCTGCGGCATGGCCTCCGTCACCGCCAACTCCCGCATGATCTACGCCTTCTCCCGCGACGGGGCGCTGCCCTTCTCCAGGGTGTGGCACAAGCTCAACCCCGGGACGCGTACGCCGACCAACGCGGTCTGGCTGGCCGCAGGCGGCGCATTCGTCCTCGGCCTGCCCTACCTCTTCAACAGCACGGCCTACGCGGCCGTGACGTCGATCGCGACGATCGGCCTGTACATCGCCTACGTCATCCCCACCTTCCTCCGCCTCCGCCAGGGCGAGGGCTTCCAGCGCGGACCCTGGCACCTGGGCCGCTGGTCCAAGTCCGTCGGCGTGCTCGCGGTCGCCTGGGTCGCGGTGATCACCGTGTTGTTCATGCTGCCGCAGTCCGCCCCGGTGACCGTCGACACCTTCAACTACTCCCCTGTCGCGGTCGGCGTGGTGCTCGCCTTCGCCGGCTCCTGGTGGCTCGTCTCCGCCCGCAAGTGGTTCCTCAACCCGCGGCATCCGAAGAACGACCTGGCACAGCCCCTCGGCAGGTCGGAGCGGGCTTCTGCCTGACGCCAACGGTCAGCCCGCCTTCGTCCCCGTGATCGACGTCAAGAAGGGGAACTGCTCGGCGACACCAAGCGGGACGCGAAGCGACTGACGGCTGCCGCCCCATGACCAGGCCCCGGCCGGGAGCCTCCCCTCTCGGCCGGGGACACATCGCCCCCCCCCACGGAGCCCTGCTGCACGACCGCTCCATCGAAGACCAGGAGGCATCAGCCATCGCCTTCTGGCTCGACCACTGGCAGAGCGGGAAGCTGCCGTCGCTCATTTGAACCCTACCCACTGCTGGCACCTGTCGCCTGCACCAGACAAGATCACCAACTCCTGGTGCCGACGTGCTGGCGGCGGCTTCCGCTCTGAACACCAGGCCACAGGAGACGTCCGGGTCGCCTGCCAGCCGCTTCGGGCAACCAAAGCGAGGCGTTCGCAGCGCTCCTGCTGACCGCATACAGCCGCAACGACTGAGTATCGGCGTTTCGGCCAACACACCCCCGCCGACGCGCTCTTGCGCGGCAAGGGTCGGTGCACTGCGCACCTTCGAAGAACCGCTGAATACCGGGGTGCGCAACCCGACCGAAAGACACGTGTTCGAAATTGCGGCGGCGTCGTTGGACACGCCGACACCACCACCACGCCTCCGAGAGGGAACACATTGACGCAAGTCGAACCAGGCGGCGACGAGACCAAGGACCCGTCGAAGGCCGCCGCGACGGCCGCGACCAGCATTTCGGACGCCGAGCGCGAACTGTACGGCGGCCGACTGCGCTACGACCAGTCCTACGTCCGGCACGAAGGGCCGCTGACCCGACTGGGCTTCGGGCACATGGCAGCGGCGCTGCCCCGCATGGTGGGCATGGTGCTGCGCACCGGCTGGCAGACGGACCGGCGGGCGCTCGCCGGGGTCGTGACAGCCCAGCTCGGGCAGGGCTTGACGACGGGCTGGGGGCTGGTGGCGGTCAACAGCGTCCTCACCCAGCTGTTCGCCGACGGTCCGACCGCGGACAAGCTCCGCGACGCCCTGCCGTCGCTGGCCGTGCTCGCAGTCACGGCGGTGGCGACCGCGGTGCTGTCGGCGTGGTCGACAGCCATGTCAGGCCGGCTGGAGCCGCAGGTGGAGCGGGCGGTCTCCGCCCGGTACTACACGGCCGTCACCCACGTCGAGGTCGAGGCGACCGAGCGACCGGAGGTCCAGCGGGTCCTGGAGGCAGGGAAGTTCGGCACGGATTCGGCCCGCAGCATGCTGCGGCTGTCGGTCGGCGTGGGCAGCGTCGTGATCGGCATGGCGGCGGCCGCGGTCGTACTCGCGGCGCTGCACTGGGCGCTGCTGCCAATGCTGCTGGCCATCGCCCTCCCCAAGGGATGGGGAGCGGTCCGCTCCGCGCGCCGCGAGTACCTCTCCCGCCTGAACTGGGTCGACCACCGCAGGGCGATCGCCTCCCTGCTCGCCTACCTGACCCGCCCGCACGCCGCCGGGGAGATCCGTGTACACGCCGCTGGCACCAAGCTGCTGTCCAGCTACGAGGAGATGTCGAGGCAGACGGAGGCGGAGCAGCGGCGCCTGGCCCGGGCACAGGCTTCCACAGACCTGATCGCCGGCGGCTTCGCGGGGCTCGCGTCGTTGGCCTGCTACGGGGTGTTGTGGTGGCTCCTGGCGACCGGTGGTCTGCCGCTCGCCGTCGGCGGCACGGCGGTGATCGCCATCCGCACCTCGACGGCACGGCTCACGTCACTGGTGCAACAGGTCAACCGCTTGTACGAGGAGCTGCTGTTCCTCACCGACACCGAGGACGCCATCGAGGTGGCAGGCGAGAACGCCATCCCGTCCTCCGGTACGCCGCTGCCCACACCTACTCGGGAGGTGCTGGCGGAGGAGGTGTCGTTCACCTACCCGGGGGCCGACGGTCCTTCGCTGAAGGGTGTGAGCGTGCGGGTTCCCCGGGGGAAGGTGACGGCCTTGGTGGGTGCGAACGGCTCGGGGAAGACCACGCTCACGAAGGTGCTGGCCGGAGTGCTGCTGCCCTCCGAAGGGGACGTGTGGTGGGTGGGTGAGTCGGGCGAGCGGGTCGAGCTTCGTGAGGCGGACCGCTCCCAGGTCTTCGGCGCCGTGGGTCTGCTGGCGCAGGACTTCCCGCGCTGGGAGATGACGGCCGCCGCGAACGTGGCCATCGGGATCGGCGACCGTCCGCGGGACATGGACCGCGTTCGCCAGGCCGCCAAGGAGGCGGGCGTGCTCGACCTGATCGAGGGCCTGCCGCATGGCTGGGACTCGATCGTCTTCAAGGGCTACGAGCGAGGTGTCCAGCTCTCGGGCGGACAGTGGCAGAAACTGGGGACCGCTCGAACAAGGTACCGGCAGGCGCCGTTCCTGCTGGTCGACGAACCGACGTCGGCGCTCGATCCCCATTCGGAAATCGCCGCGTTCCAAGGGCTGTGGTCCCTGGCCGCGGAAGGACACGCGGTCGTCCTCGTCACCCACCGGCTCGCCGCGACCATGAACGCCGACCACATCTACGTCCTCGATCAGGGGCGCGTCGTCGAGGACGGCACGCACGAGGACCTGATGGCCCGCGAGGGCGGCCTATACCAGGGGATGTTCTCCGCCCAGGCCGCTCAGTACGGACTCTCGGCCGCGGCCGACACGCTTCCAGGCCCCCGCAGCGCCCAGCCGCCCGACCACGAGACGGCGAGCTGACCACCTACGCGACCTCCACCAGCCCGGCCCCGCAGCACCCCGCCCCTACGTCGAAGGTGAGACGACGTTCATGCCCCCCAGCTCCTCCTCGATCCGTAAGACCGTCGAGGCGTACCTCGGCCGCCACCCTGACGAGCGTGATGCCTTGGCCGGGCTGCTCGCCGCCCTGGACCGGCCCGCCGACGTGATCGCCCGCACGGCGCTGCCCGGCCACATCACGTGCAGCGCCGTCCTCATCAACCGCCGCTGCCGGGTACTGCACATCCGGCACCGGGTCACCGGCATGATGCTCGCCCCCGGCGGCCACATCGAGCCCGAGGACCGCACGCTGCTCGCCGCGGCGCTGCGTGAGGTGGCGGAGGAGGCCGGGATCGCGCCCGAGGCCCTGTGCCTGACCCAGCAGACGCTCGGCTCCCCGATCGACATCGACGTCCACGACATCGACGCCAACTCCTCCAAGGGCGAACCGGCCCACCAGCACTACGACTTCCGCTACGTGTTCTACCTCGTCTGCGACGAGCCGCCGGCGATCACCCTGCAGGACGAGGAGGTGTCCGGCGCTCGGTGGCTCGCCATGCCGGAGGTCACCTCGCCGACACTGCGCGCGAAGCTCCTCCACGCCCAGTTGGACGGGCTGCCGGAGCCGGTGAACGCGTCCGCCCTGATCCATGACGGGCAGGGCCGGTACCTGCTCCATCTGCGCGACCACAAGCCCGGCGTCATCTGGCAGCCGGGGGCGTTCGCCCTGCTTGGCGGCGGCCGCACGCACGACGACCAAGACCTTGAGGGCACGCTGCTGCGGGAGCTGTCCGAGGAGGTCCCCGACCTCCTCCTGGAGGACGTAAAGCCGTACGCCGTGGAGACGGCCACCAGCGTCGACGGCCTCAGCGTCCCGATCCAGGTGTTCACCGGCATCTGGCGCGGCGACCCCGACCAGCTCCGGCTGCACGAGGGCGTGCTGCTGCGCTGGGTCACCCCCGACGTACTGGACCGGCTCCGTCTGAGCCCCGCGACGCGGGACCTCATCCGCCGGCACGCGGCCGAGAACCCTCCGGGCGGCGCGCCCGGCGCCGCCACTCCGTTGCAGGAGGGGGGCAGCCGGCCCGTGCTCAACGGCATCGGCGTCCACCTCCACCTGGAGGACGACGACGGACGGGTGCTCCTGGGCCTGCGCCACCCGGACTCGGCTTTCGCGGGGAACACCTGGCACTACCTGGCCGGAAAGTGCGAACAGGAGTCCGCGGTCGCGTGCCTGGTGCGGGAGGCGTGGGAGGAAGCCGGGTTGATCATCGACCCCGCGGACGTGGATCTCGCGCACGTCGTGCACGTCGTCGATGCCCCGGGCGGACCGCCGTTGATGCAGCTCGTGTTCCGCGCCCGCCGCTGGAAGGGAGAGCCGAAGGTCCTGGAGACCGACAAGTGCCTGGCCTGGAAGTGGTGGTCGCCCCACGAGCTCCCGGACCGGCTCGTCTCCTACACCCGGACGGCCCTGGCCGGCATCGCCGAAGGCCGCGTCTACTCCCAGTTGGGCTGGTGAACGGCGTGAGCACGCCTAGCGGGAGCGGGGCGCGCCCTGTCTGTCCGGGGGCCGGGGCCGCTGGGGGTGCCGGGATGAGTGCCGAGTCCGATGTCACGGCCGTGGCCGGGGCCCTGGCGTTGCTGTATCGGATCACGCCGGCCGCGGTTGTGGAGGGCCCGGCGGGAACGGCGACCCGTAACTACCTGGCCGAGGACCGCGAAGGCGGGCGGTGGTTCGTGAAGGCGTACCCCCGTGGGACCGACTTGGCCGAGGAGCGGCAGGCGCTGGCCCTGGGTGAGGCGGCCAGGGCGGCCGGGGTTCCGGTGCCGGCCGTGCGGCGGTCGGTGTCCGGCGAGGTGATCGCGTCGGCCGGCGGGCTGTCGGTGTCCGTGGCGGAGTACGTCGCGGACGCGGAGACGGCCGAGGGCGGGTTGTCCGGTGGCCGGTGGGATGCGGTGGGCGAGACCGTGGGCCGTCTGCACCGGGCCCTGGCCCGCCACCCTGCCGGGCCACCGCGCCCTGTTGCGGCCCGCGAGGTCTGCGACGTCGCGCGGGCCGGACGGCGGCTGGAGGAGCTGCTCGCCCGCTGGTCCGCCGCACCGCCGGCTCCGGGAGGGTTCGACGCCTGGTGCGCTCAGACCGCGAAACAACGGCTTGCCGCTCTTCCCGATGTGGCGGCCCGACTGGAGAAGCTGCCGGTCACACTGACGGCGCAGGTCGTGCACGGGGACCTGGCCTCACCGAACCTGCTGCTGCGCGGTGAGAGGGTCGCGGCGGTGATCGACTTCCGGCCCCCAGGGCATCGCAGTGCCGCCTGGGAGCTCGGCCGGATTGTGCTTGACCCGCGCACCGTGCTGGCCCACCCGGACGGATGGATCCCGGGCCTGGCCCGTGCGGTTGGCGCCTACCGGGCGGCGAACCGGCAGCTTCTGGCCCTGGACCTCCTCGCCGTGCCTCGCGTCGCCGCCGGGTACCTGGCCTGCTCGGTCTATCCCCTGTCCGAGCCGCTGAACGACCCGGACGCGGTCACGCCGGCGCTTGAGGCGTACGGGCGCGCCCGGCACGAGGCCGCGGGCGTGCTGTGGGAGCGCCTGGAAGAAGCCGAGGAGGTGCTTCGTGACGTCCTGCGCTGAGCCCCCAGCCCCACCCGCTCCCTCCGGAGCTTCGCTGTGGCGGCACCGCGACTTCCGCCGGTACCTGACCGGCCAGACCGCGAGCGTGGCCGGCAGCTCGATCACCCAGATGGCGCTGCCGGTGCTGGCCGTGCTCCACCTGAACGCCACGACTGCTCAGGTCGCGTGGCTGGCGTTCCTCGGGCAGCTCCCGCCCGCTCTGCTCGCCCTGCACGCCGGCGCGCTCGCCGACCGATACTCCAAGCGCCGACAGATGATCACCAATGACCTGGTCAGCGCCGCGGTGCTCGCCACCATCCCGGTGTCGGCCGCGCTCGGCATGCTGACGCTGTCACAGCTCATGATCGTCGCCGTGGTCCAGGGAGCGGCAGGAGTGCTGCACGACGCTGCGGCCATCAGCCTCCTGCCCAGCCTCGTCGATCGGTCCCTGATCCAGCGGAGCAACAGCCGGGTGGGCGCGCTGTTCGCGGTCGCCGCGACCGGCGGAAGCCACCTCGGCGCCGTGCTGACCGCAGTGCTCGGCCCCGCCCGGGCTTTGCTCGGCGACGTCGCCTCCTACCTGGTCAGCGCCGGATGCACCGCCCGCATCCAGGCCGGCGAACCCGAACGCGACCGCCCGCAGAGCGGCCGACTGCGCGACGAGATCGGCGAAGGTTTGCGGTACGTGCACGGCGACGAACGGCTGCGGACCCTGACTTTGGCCAACGCCACAACCTCCTTCGCCCTCGGGGTCCTGAACACCCTGTGGGCGCTGCACCTGTTGAGGTCCCTCGCGATGAGCGCGACCGCCTTCGGCCTAGTCCTGGGGCTCGGTGCGCTGGGCGCGGCAGCCGGGGCGCTCGCCGCCCCCGCGCTCGCCCGGCGGCACGGCCCGGGACCGATGATGCTGGCCGCGCTCGCCATCACCCCTCTGACCCAGCTGCCGTTGCTGCTCGCCTCCCCCGGCCTCGGCTGGCAGATCGCAATCGGTGCCGCGCTGTTCCTGCAGCTGGCCTGCGCCGGTGCCGCGGGCACCACTCAGCGATCGATTCGTCAGATCATCACCATGGCCGAGATGCAGGCACGGATGCAGGCCGTGAGCACCTGGCTGACGTCCGGCGCCCGCCCCGCAGCCGCGCTGCTGGCCGGAGGACTCGGAACGTGGATCGGTGTGCGGCCCGCACTCACCGTCGGGACGTCCCTGCTGCTCGTCCCCCTCATCGTCCTCGCCTGGTCCCCGCTACGCGCGCTGCGACAGATGCCGGACCCACCGGCCGGCCCAGTCGACGCCCGTGCGCAGTCCCCGCTCGCGCCCCCGCCACCCAGCCCAGCCGTGCCGGAGCCCGCACGTACTGACAACGCCCGGCAAGACAGCGCACGGGGAGGCGATGTGGCGTGAGCGAGGAATCGAACGTGGCGGCAGCGGTCGTGTCCTCCGCTTCTCCCGAACCGCCAGATCCCCTGGAGGTCACCGTGCCGTCCCACCACACCGCGCCCGTAGCACCCCGCACGGATCCGGAGTCCTCCGTCGACGACTCCCCGGCAACGACCGCCCGGGCAGCGATGGTCTCCCGGCTGGAGGAATGCGATGACGTGGGGCCCAGCCCCGTACGTGAGGCGCTGCTGGCGCTGCCTCGCGAGGTGTTGATGCCGCAGGCGTACGTGCGGCGCTCGGCGCCCGACGAGACGCCGCCGCGCTGGGATGCGCTGGACTGGGCGCGGCCGGACGACAGGGACGAGCTGCTGCGTCTGCTCTACAGCGGGGAAAGCGTGGCAATCCAGCACGACGGCGAGCCGGTCCTCGGCCGGATCCCCGGGCCGCGCTCCGGGGGCGCCATGACCGCGATGTCCAGCACCATGGGCATGACCGCCGACCTGCTCCAAAGGCTGGACCTGCGGCCGGGGCAACGGGTACTGGACGTCGGCACAGGAGCGGCGGTCACTGCCGCGGTGGCGTGCTTCGTGTGCGGCCACGACAGGATCGTCACCGTCGACGTCGACCTCCACGTCAGCGAGGCCGCCAGGGCCCGGCTGCTGGAGCTCGGCTACCGGCCCGCCGTAGTGACCGGGGATGGCACCGCAGGATGGTCCGAGGCCGCGCCATACGACCGGATCTTCGTGTCCTTCGCCGTGCCCCGGGTCCCACCGGCCCTGGTGAGCCAGCTCGCGCCGGGCGGGCGGGCGCTGATGACGCTGGGAACCTCTTCGCCGTCCTGGCCGGGCCTGGCCGTGGTCACCAGGACGTTAACCGGGGCGGTGGAGGGCACGCTGGTCGCGGAGGAGTTCGGGCACCGCGGAGGGTGGGGCTTCGACCGGCTGTTCCTCTCACGCAAGTTCCGCGACCGCATCGCCACCTCGCGCGGCGACTGGACCCAACGAACCCGACTGGAGCCCCCGCCGGACACCGCGCGGGGCCTGTGGCTGGCCCTGGATCACCACTTCCCCGGGCTGGTCCGGCACTTCGGCGCCGAGGACCTGACGATCGGGGCGCCTGAGTGCGGCTCGTGGATGCGGGTGCGCCCGGTCGGCTACCGCCGGTGGGACGTCACCGTGGCCGGGCCTCGCGACATCTGGGCGGAGATCCAGGACATTGCCAGCCGTTGGCGAGCTGCCGGATCACCCAAGACGTACCGACTTCAGATCGGCGCCGACGACACGCAGCGGGTGACCACCGACAGCGGGGCCCTGTCCTGGCTCCTGCCCACCCCATGCTGTGACAACGGAGAGACACGATGACCCACCCTCAAGTCCCCGGCACTCCCTCCTCGGAGAACACCTTGTTCGGCACGGCGGCCGCTGGCTACGCCCGCTACCGTCCCGGTCTGCCGGACGCGGCGGTCCGCCTCCTGGCCGCCACCCAGCATGGTGTGCCCGACCCTGTCCTACTCGACCTGGGGACCGGCACCGGCCAGGTGCCCCTCGCGCTGCGACCCGTTCTGCACCGGCTGGTGCACATCGACCTGGTCGACGTGAACCAGCAGATGCTCCACCAGGCCCTCACCGCGCTCGAGCCGGTCCGCGGCGCGTGCACAGTGGCCGCCTTCACCGGCGAAGCCCACACCTTCGTCCCCGCCCAGCCCAACCAGGCACCCAGTCTGATCACCTGCTGCCGGTCCTTCCATTGGATGGACCGCCTATCCGTATTGCAAATGGCGGACCGGGTGGCCGCGCCGCACGCCGTTTTGGCGATCATGGGAGACGGCAGCCTCTGGACCCACCAAGCGGACTGGACGGCCGCCCTGCGGGAGCTGATCCAGACCTTCCTGGGCCCGGACCGACGCGCCGGCACCCACAGTACGTACACCGGGCCATCCCGCTCCTACGAGGACGACCTCGCCGACTCCGCGTTCAGTGACGTGGCCGAACACAGCTTCCCCATCGCCCGCTTCTGGGCGCCCGAGGACGTCCTCGGCTACCTGCGCACCACGAGCTTCGCCCGCGCCGCCCTGTTCGCCGACCGCCACCAGGACTTCGAGGCCGAGGCACTCCAGCTGCTCCAGGCGCATGCCCACGGCGGTGTCCTGAAGGAGTACGCGGTCTTCACCGTGCTGCTCGCCCGCCGGCCTGGCGGTGACGCATGACCGGCGGCCAGCGGCACACCGAGCCGCTCGACGTCCACCTGATTGCGGTGCGCGACGGCACAGCGGGGCCCGAGGTGCTGCTCTCTCGACGGGCCGGCGACGTCTACGCCGCCGGTTGCTGGCACCTTCCGTCCGGGCATCTGGACGGCCCGTGGGAGGACATGGTCACGGCACTGGTGCGCGAGACCCGCGAGGAGACCGGCGTCGTGGTCGACCCGACCGATGTCCGCGCGGCCGTCACCGTTCACCACCGCTCACCCGGCGGCGGAGCACGCGTCGGAGTGTTCTTCGAGGTGCGGCGCTGGCACGGCACCCCGCAGGTCACGGAACGCAAGGTGTGCGATGCCATGGGCTGGTTCTCGTTCGACGAGCTGCCGGAGCCAATGGTCGCTTACTGCCGGGCGGGACTAGACGCCTACCGGGCCGACGCACACATGGGCGTGCACTTCCAGGAGCCCGGCGACCCGATCGCCTACGACCCGGCAGTCGACCGGCTCGTCTTGGTCCCCGGCCACGGCAGCCACGGCGCCGTCCCGGAGGAGGCCGTGCGCGACTTCGCCGAGCGGGCGGTGGGCCGCATCGCTGGCTGGACAGACGTCTCCTGGGCGCGTGAGGAAAGCCGCGTCTGGAGGGCGCGCGCTGCCGAGGGTGGCGAGTGGTACGTCAAGATCCACCAAAGCCCGCGCTTCCACCAGCGCGAAGTGACGGCCCTCCGTAGCTGGGTCCCCGCTCTCGGCGCGGCCGCACCCCGCCTGGTGGCCGCTGACGCGGGCCTTCGGGTGGTGGTCCTCACTGCCGTGGGAGGCCGTTCCCTGCACGGCGCCACGTTCCCGCCTGAGCAGCAGCGTCGGATCTTCCACCGCATTGGGCAGCTCGCGGCGGCCATCCACACAAGCGCCCCGTCCCGGCCGGCCTCCGGCACGCTGCCCCTGGGAAAGCTGGAGCGGCACCTGGACGGAGCTCGGCTCCATCTCGCTCCCAGGGATGAGGTGTTCGTCCGTGCCATGGCCGAGAAGGCCGCCGACCTGCCCGATTCGGATGTGGTGCCCACGCACGGCGACTTCCAGCTACGCAATCTGCGCTGGGACGAGGACGCCGGCGCCTTGTATGTGATCGATTTCGAGCGTTCGGAGGAAGGCCCGGCGGTACGCGACTTCGTCCGGCTGTCCGATGCCTGGCACGGCCGTCCCGACCTCCTTCAGGCCGTGATGGACGGCTACGGCCGTTCCTTCACTCCGGCGGAAGAAGCCCAGTTCACGATCCTGTCCGTGCTGGACGCCGTCTCCGGCATCTCCTACGGCGCCGCTCACGGCGATCCCGAGCTGGTGGAGCGCGGCCGCCGCGCATTGGCCCGGCTCCGTGCCGCGCAACGCCCTTGACCACCACCGCACCTACGCATTTGAGGAGCAGCACGTTGACGTACACCGCCCGCGATCAGTGGGACAAGCACTACAGCGACGGCAAGAACTTCCGGCAGGTCGGTGAGCGCGAGCGGGAACTGCTCGCCGAGCACGCCCCCGCCCCCGGCGGCGATGGCCGGGCGCTCGACGTGGGGTGCGGGACTGGGGAAATGAGCGTCTTCCTCGCCTCCCTCGGCTACACCGTGGACGCCGTCGACTTCGCCGACAGCGCGATCGCCCGGGCCCGCGAGGAGCATGCCGACGTCGAGGGCGTGCGCTGGCTGCATCTGGACATCGAGCGCGACGACCCGGCCCCGCTGGACGCGGAGGGGTACGACCTGGTCGTCATGCGGCTGATGTATCCGTTCCTGAAGGACCGCGGTCGCGTCCTGCATGGGCTGGGCAAGCGGCTGCGGGACGGCGGCGCTCTCGTCGTCATCACACCGGTGGTGGAGAACACGCCTGAGGAGCGGCGCGGAATCGCCCTGGACGATGACGAGATCGACCTGCTCTCCGCTGGCTGGAAGACGGTTGAGCGGCTGGACGCGGACGGCCTGGCCTTCCTGGTCCTGCGCGGTCCCTGCCACGCCGCCGCCCGGGCCGTCGAGAAGGGGCCGACCACGGGCCATGCCCTGACCGGCGCTCTCGCCGTCGTCACCGACGATGCCGGCCGGGTGCTGCTCGGCCAGTCCCGGCGCGGAATGCTCGAGCTGCCCGGCGGCAAGACCAGCGGCCCGGAGGACTTCGCCGCCGCGGCGGTGCGCGAACTCGCCGAGGAGACAGGTCTGGTCGCCGAGCCGGGTGACGCGTACGTGGTGACGATGCTCGTCGACGACAGCCACGGAACCCCCCGACTCACGGCGGTCGTCCGCATCGCCGCCTGGACGGGAGTCCTGGCCAACGGTGAGCCGAGGCTGTTCGACCGGTGGGAGTGGCATGATCTGCACGCCCTCGCCTGCGTCGGCGACATCTTCACCCCTGCCGCGCAGGCGCTGGACGCCGTCTGGCCCGCGGTCATTCCCGACCTACCGCCGGCAGCCTCCTATCCCATCGCCGTCGACCAGCCGGCCGTACCAGGTGAGCCGGCCGAAGCCGGCCGGCTGCGCCACGCGATGGCCAAGACGGTCATCGACGGCGGCTGGGCCCCCTCCGAGCCGGTCCGCAGCGCGCTGCGGACCGTGCCCCGCCACCGCTTCGCCCCGGAAGCGAACCTGGCGGCCGCGTACGACGGTGGCGACCGGGCCGTCATCACCCGGCGCGACGAGACCGGGGCAGCGATCAGCTCGGTGTCCGCGGCCTGGCTCCAGGCCGACATGATCGAAAATCTGTGCCTGACGCCGGGCGCGATCGTGTTCGAGGCGGGATCCGGCGGCTACAACGCCGAACTCATCGCCCACATCGCCGGCCCCGAGGGCCGCGTGGTGACCGTCGACATCGACCCGTGGGTCGTACGCCGCACCCGCCGGTTCACCACGGAGGCCGGCAGCGGACGCGTCACCGCCGTCGAGGCCGACGCGGCCCTCGGCGCCCCCGCACACCTCGTGCCGCGCGGCGGCTTCGACGCGAGCGTGATCACCTATAACTGCTGGGACATCTCCCCGGCCTGGCGGGAGCAGCTGGCCGAGGGCGGACGCCTGGTCCTGCCGCTGGAGATCGGCGGCTACACCCGGGCGATCGCCTTCGAGCGGCGCGGGCAGGTGCTGGAGGCCCGGCACTTCACGTACTGCGGCTTCGTGCGGGATCAAGGACAGCAAGCCCGCACCATTCCCGTCACCGGCCTCCTCGACGGTGAGCTGACGCTCCGCTTCGAGCACGGCGACGCCGCCGAGACGGCGAGCCTGGGGGAGGCGCTACGCGGACCGCGGCACGAGATCGCCACCGGCGTGACCATGGGGGCGGGCGCCTACTTCGGCTCCCTGCAGCTGTACGCGGCCACCACCCTGCCTGGCTTCTGCCGGCTGGCCGCCCACCAGGACACGGGCGTCACCGATATCGCGAAGGACCAGGACGCACCGGCCGTCGTCGGCGACGCCTCACTCGCCTACCTGATCCACGTCCAGACCCGGCACGGCGAGCTCCCCGAGGACAAGGAGTGGGAGTGGTTCGTCCACGCCTTCGGTGAGCAGGGCCCGCAGCTCGCTGAGCAGTTGGCGGCCACGGTGCGGGCGTGGGACCGCCACGTACGCGCCGACGACAACGACAAGCACGCCGATCCCGTCCTGACCGTCCACCCGGCTGGCACCCCCGACGCTCTGCTGCCCGCCGGGCACGTCTTGGACAAGGCGCACTGCCGGCTGGTGTTCCAGTGGCCGTGCCGAGACGGGCATCTGCCGGCTCCGGCGCGGCACCACCGGTCCCCCGCACCTGCACCGGTGCTGGAAGACAGGTGACCAAGCCCGCGCGACACCACCTGATCGACAGCGCTTCCCGACCGCAGCTCACCGCCACACCGCAACGCCCACGCCTCACCACACGGAGACCAGCACCCGTCATGACCGCCAACCCCTCCACCCGCTCCCTCCGGCTCGGCACCCGCCCGAGCCCGATGGCCATGGAGCAGACCGACCGGTTCGCCCACGCCTTCCGCACCCGGTACCCGCACATCCCCCTCGACATCGTCACCATCACCTCCGAAGGGGACCAGCACCGCGGCCCCCTCGCCCAGATCGGCGGCAAGGGCGCCTTCACCCGGCGCGCCGACGAACACCTCCTCGACGGCACCGTCGAGGCCACCATCGCCTGCGCGAAGGACCTGCCAGGCCCCCACGACCGCAAGCCGGGAATCTCGACCGGCGCGGTCCTGCCCCGGGAAGACGTCCGCGACGCCCTGGTGCTGCCCGCCGGACACCCACCGGCCACGCTCGCCACACTGCCGCCCGGCACCCGGGTCGGCACCAGCGCTCCCCGCCGCGCCGCCCTCCTCAGAGCCCTCTACCCCAAGCTGGTTGCGGTGCCGATCCGGGGGAACGCCGACAGCCGCCTCCGCGACCTGGATTCCGGCGTACTGGGCGCCGACGTGATGATCGCCGCTCTCGCCGGTCTGCGCCGCCTCAACCTCGCCGACCGCGCCGCCGAGATCCTTGACCCCACCGTGTGGCTACCCGCCTCCGGCGCCGGGATCGTCGTCATCGAGCACCGAACCGACGACCACGCCACCGGCAACGTCCTCGCCCCGCTCACCCACTCCCCCACCCGGATCCTCCTCGACGCCGAACGCGCCACCCTCGCCGCCCTCCACGGCAACTGCCTGACCGCCGCCTCCGCCCACGCCACCCTCAACCCGACAGCCGACATCGTCACCGTGCACGCGGTCGTCCTCGCCCCGGAAGGCGGCACCCCGATCCGCACGACCACCACCGGCCCCGCCGACCACCCCGCCGCCGTCGGCCAACGGGCCGCTCAGCAGCTGCTCGACGCGGGAGCCGCCCACCTCCTGGGAGCTCGGCCATGAACCGCAGCGCACCACCCACCGACCGGGCGGTGTTCACGCCGCCCAGCGAGAAGGCCGACCGGGTACGGATGCGTACGGCACACCGAGCCGCGGCCCGGGCGTTCGCGGTGAGGGCGGGCGGGCCGGAGGCATGGGGCTGGCAGGGCCGCACTCTCAGCCGCCGTGCTGGCCGCTGGTGGCTGCGCCTGGTCTGCGCTCCCGAGGACAAACGGGTGAGCCGACTATGGGAGGGAAACGCCTCTGCCGACGCGTCCCTTCCCCGCACGGTGCCACGGCCCCGCCTCCATCAGGTCAGCGAGTGGACCCGTGGCGGCCACGCCTACCGCGCCGAACTGTCCGAGTACATCGCTCAACCGGCCCTCCAGACCGGCGGCCCCGTCCTCACGTCCGAGGCCAACCTGCCGAACTCATGGTGGGGTGATCTACGCACCGCCCTCGCCACCACCGCGACGGTTCCAACCGACCGCCAATCCGTACGCCGGCAGTGGATCGACCGCAACTTCACCCGCTTCCTCGGCATCCCCACACCCGCAGCCATCTCCTGGACCACCGGCCACGGCGACCTCCACTGGGCCAATCTCACCGGCCCACCGCTGGTCATCCTCGACTGGGAGGGATGGGGCCACGTGCCCGTCGGGTTCGACGTCGGACTCCTCCACGCGTACAGCCTCGCCCGGCCGGCCACGGCCGCCCGGATCCGCGCCGAGTTCGCCCACGTCCTGGACACTCCCGCCGGGCGGACCGGCGAACTCGTCGCGCTCGCCCAGCTCCTCCAGGTCGCCGGTCGCGGCGGCCACCCGGAGCTCGCTCCCCACCTCGCCCGCCACGCCGAGCACCTCACCGGCACCCCCGTCCCCGTACTGTGACCGCCCCGGAGGTCCCCATGCTGCCCAGCTTGCTCGCCGTCTTCGCACACCCGGACGATGAATCCCTCCTCGCCGGGGGCGTCCTCGCCCAGCATGCCGCGGCCGGGGCCCGCACGGCGGTCGTCACCGCCACCTGGGCGCCCGACAGCCGACGAGCTCACGAACTCGCCGACGCCCTAGCCGTCCTGGGCGCCGGCACCCCACGCCTGCTCGGCTACAACGACGCCCGCAACCCCGAGGCGGCCCCCGGCCGGCCCCGGCTCGTCGACGCTCCCCTCGACCAAGCAGTCGGCCACCTCGTCGCACACATCCGCGACTTCAAGCCCGATGTGGTCATCGGCCACGACGCCCTCGGCCAGCTGACCGGCCACCCCGACCACGTACGCACGCACCAGATCACCCTGCTCGCCGTCGAAGCGGCCGGCCTCGCCCACCTGCATCCCGAAGCGGGCCCGCCCTGGCAGCCGACCGCTCTGTACGCCGCCACGCACCCCGAGTCCGGCGTCGGCCTGCTCGGCCCGCTGCTTGAAGGGGTGGGCAAGGCCGTCCTCGCGGTACCGGACTCATACGTGACCACCAGCGTCGACGTCACCTCCTGGGCCGACGTGAAGTGGCGAGCGATCCTCGCGCACCGCGGCGAGGTCGCACGCAAGCGGCCCCTGCCCGGCATCCTCGCCCGCCTTCCCGAAGCCGACCGCAACCAGATCATCCAGACCGAGCACTTCACCCGCCTCGCCCCGGCCCCACGAAGGGCAACCCAGCCCAGTTGAGTGTCTGACACCCCACCCGCGTGTCAGCCGCCCACAAGCACGCACTCACCGATCGGAGAGAGATGACGACGACTTCTGCACCCGACGAACGTCCCAGTGTGGCGATGAACGAGGCTGCGTACGGGGCGTTGCGCGCCTCGGCCGCACTGTGGGCCGGAACCTCCGTCCTGATCACCAACCAGCGAGGGCAGGTCCTGCTCCAGCGCGTGACCTACCGCCCCACCCGCCTGCTGCCCGGCGGCGCCGTCGACAAGGGCGAATCCCCCGCCCAGGGCGCCGCCCGAGAGCTGGAGGAGGAACTCGGCGTCACGGCGACCGTCACCCGCGGGCTGGCTCTCGACTGGGTCTCCCCCGCCGGCCGCACAACGCCCCCCGCCATGAAGTTCCCCGGCGAGCTCCTGCACGTCTTCGACGGCGGCGTCTGGGACGAGGAGCAGATCGCGGCGATCCGGCCCGCACCGGGCGAGATCGAGGCCGTCGAGTTCGTCGAACCCGCCGACCTGCCCGCTCTGATGTCTCCGGGCGATGCCCGCCGCGCCCTGTCCGCGCTCCGCGCCCGCATCAGCGGCGCCGGTCTGGCGTTCCTTGAGGACGGGCTCCCGATCGCTCCCACCGTTCTTGACCGGGTCGGCATCCTGCGCACCGCCCGAGCCCGTCACCACTTCCCTTTCCACCCCGTCCCCGTCCCCGAGGACCTCACGGTTCGCCAGTCCTGCGCGTGGGCCTTCGCCCCGGACGGGCGTGTCCTCGTCCTCCTCGATTCCGACAGCGGCGCGGCCTGCCTGCCCGGCGGCACACCGGAACCCGAGGACCATTCAGACCCCGAGACCACGTTGATCCGTGAAGCCCGCGAAGAGGCCGCCGCCGAGCTCGCCGGCACCCGGCACCTCGGGTACCTGTCCGACCCCGACGAACCCTGCGCGCGCGTCCGCTACGCCGCCGCCCTCACGAACCTCGGCCCGGTCCCTGTCGATCCATCCACCGGACGTACCTACGTCCGGATCCTGGCCACCCCGGAGCAGACCCTGCTCTTCTTCGACTGGGGCCCATCCGCGGCCGAGCAGCTCCAGGCAGTCCACCAGGCCCGCGTCCTCCTCGGCATCCCCAAGGCCGCTCACCAACCCGTCACCGAACTCGCTGACAGCACCTCCTGGTAACAACGCGCCCCTGCCACGAATCGAGAATCTGATGACCGCCGCCTCCTCGACCGGCCAGCCCTCCTGGCCGGCCGATAACGCACGAGTCCCGGGTCTCGTCTCGGACTCCACCCGATCCGAGACCGTCCGGACCGGACATTGTCTATGCCTTCGCATCGCCTACCGGGTTGTCGGTGACCCGATCGACCCGCACCTGTGCTCGTGCGAGCACGAGACGAGGATCAGCGGCGCACCGGCCGTCCTCTGGGTCGGCTTCCGCAGGGATTCCCTGACCTGGACCGGCCCTGGCCGAGAGCCGAAGTGGTACTCGACCTACCCCACACTTCACCGTGGCTTCTGCGCCGAGTGCTCAAGCACCATCGCCTCCGTCGACGACACCGCACCGCACCTGATCGCAGTGAACGGCTTCAGCCTCGACGACCGCAGCGGCACCGACCCCGTAGGGCATTCCTATCGCCACGAGGCCGCTCCGTGGATGACCATCTCCCTCGCCCCCGATCCGCTCCTGCATCGCCCATCGCAGTGACGTCCTCGCGTCGCTGCTGAGCGCGCCACAGCCACTGGACCCGAAGGCGCTCGTCGAGGAAACGGTCGACGGTCTGGCCTTGCCGAGGGTGCCGTGTGCGTGGCGGACGTAGGCGCGCAGCGCGCGGGCAGGGGTGGAGGCGGGCACAGGCGCCTCCTTCAGGCGGCGGTGGCCGGGACCGGGCGTTCCGGTCCGGCCGACGGTGGCAGACTGCCGGGCAGGAACGCTGAAAGTGGTGAGGGAAGTTGGCGGTGGCCGAGCGCGACGCTCCGACGGTCTTCCTGCTGGTGGGGCTCACAGGCTCGGGGAAGACGACCTACGCCCAGCAGGTGCTGGAGCCCCAGGGTGCGGTGCGACTGTCGGTGGACGAGGTGGTATTCGAGCGGCACGGCCGGTACGGCGTCGACTACCCGGGGAACACCTACTTCGAGAAGGAGGCCCCGGTCGTCGCCGAGCTGCACAAACGGCTGGCCGAGTTCGTCGCCGAGGGCCGGCACGTGGTGTGGGACCACGGGTTGTGGCCCCGCAAGGACCGCGACGCGATGAAGACGCTGGTGGAGTCGGCCGGCGGACGGTGGCGGCTGCTGTACTTCCCGGTGGCCCGTGACGAGCTGCTGCGCCGACTGACGGAGCGCAACGAACGCGGGGACGCGAACTCCTTGATGGTCACTCCGGAGGCCCTGGACGACTTCTTCGCCCGCTTCGAGGAGCCTCAGGGCGAGGGCGAGGAGATCGTGGAGCCGGACTGGCCCTGAGACGTCGGTGCGTGCCAGGCGGTGATGATCGTGGCCGCTTCGGCCGCCCAGCGGGGTAGTCGAGGGTGACGCGACGGAAGGCCAGGCGGGGGTCGGAGACGATCCGGCCAGAGTGCCAGCCGGTGTGCTCCAGCAGCCGGACGCCTCGCTGCGGGCGGCGGGCGTGTGCTCGCTCCACTCGTCTGGAGGAGCACCGCTCGCCCCGCCGCCGCAAGTCGTCCAGGACGCCAGCTCAGTACCGGGAGGGGTACGACGTTATGGCTGGCCAGGGCGGCGGCGTCCTCAGCCGTCCCGCCTGGCGCCGAGCCGCCCCGCATGCCGTGTGGATCCTGCAGAGGGGATGAGCGTGTCGAGGATGCGCTGGTAATCGGCACGCGCCAGGGGTTCATCAACCCAGGCTGGATCAGCACGCTCGCTGATGAGATCGAGAAACTGGCCTGGTGTCGTCGACTCCACAGCCCATGCCTCACGGTCGGGCGCGGCCCACCAGATCTCATTGTGCTCTGGATCGAGGCCGAGTCGGACGGGGCCGAGGTGACGGCCAAGCGCGTCGAGACGGCGCAGGCCCGTGCCTGCGAGATCTGCGATCAGGGCCTGGGCTTCGTCTGCGGTCTGGACGTGGGTGAAGAAGGGCACGGTGCGGCTGCGCTTTCTCGTGGTCAGGCGACTAGCTGGGGGTTCCGGCCACCCTGGGTGGCCGCCAGGCTGATGAGCTGGGCGGCCCCGAGGACCTGGTCGATGTAATCGGTGATGTCGTTCGGGATATCACTCAGGGGTTTGAGGAGCAGGACGACGCCGAGTGCCGTGTCGCCCCAGAGGGCCGGGGCCGCTACGGAGTCCCAGCCGGGCAGGCATTCCTGGCGTCCGACGGCGTAGCCCCGCACACGGATTCCGTCGAGGGTCGCGAGGAGGTCGTCATTGTTGAGTGCGCCCGGGCCGGCGGTCTCGGGGATGGGCTCGGCGAGCGCGATCTCGCGGAGGCTCTCGGGAACGTAGGCGAGCAGGGTGCGCCCGGAGGCGCCGGTGCGGAGGGAGCATCCGGCAGTGAAGATGTCGTACGCGGTCATGCCGAAGTCGTCCGGGCAGTAGTTGCCGATCGCGTAGTCGGTGCAGACGCGGCGTGCGCCGACGGAGGCGAGGCTGTAGAAGAGGACGAGGCCGCCGCAGTCCGCTTGCAGGTCGACGAGGATCTCGTGCTGGTCCAGGCCGTCGTATATGCCGGCCATGGCCTGCATCCCGGCGCGGGCCGCGTGGCTGCCGAGCCGGTACTTGCCTCGACCTACGCGCTCGACCCATTTTGCGGCGACCTGGGACGCGAGAATGCGGTGAACCACCGCAGGATCCAATTCCGTGTGATCGGAAATGGCTTTCAGAGAATGCGTGTCTCCGGGGAGCTCGGCAAATGCCTGCATGACCCGGATCACTCGCTCTGCGTGGCTGCTCCCCTTGGGGCGCTCGGATGCCATATTGAATCCAGAACTAATAGCGGGATGATTGGTGCCCGACGTGCAAGTTCAGGGACGGAAAGCCGTCTCCGTCCCCGGCTCGCACACGTTCTCAGGGCGGAATCGGAACTGGAGTACCGGAACACGGCTACCGGAACACGACTACCGATCCGGGCTGGGCTTCTGAGGACTCTGCAGGAGAGGGGCCTCGCGCCTCTCCTGCGTGACTCGAGTTGTCGCCTCCTTCGGGCTGCCTCAAGCTGGCGGCACGTGATGGGAGCTGGTGCCGCATGAGTCTCGGAGAAAGCGACGAGGGAGAACTCGGCCCGGAAGAGCTGATGGGGCTGGCCGGTCTGCTCAGGGCGTGGCGCCTCGCTGCGGGGCTGAGGGAGGGGCGTGGTCGCGCGATCCCTCAGGCAGAGGTGGCGCACGCCATCGGCATGTCCGAGAAGTGGTATGGGCAGCTGGAACGGGGCGCGGTTCCTCGCCTCCCGCATGACGCGGTCGAGAAGCTGGTCGGGCGGCTGCACCTGGGGCCGGACGAGCGTCAGACGCTTCTGTACTACACCCCTGGCGGTGCCCTGATCGGCCGCACCAGGCCGAGGGACGAGCCTCCGGAGCTACGCACCCTGCAGTTCTTGCTGGACCAGCAGATGCCCCACCCCGCCTATGTAACCGACGCCCGCTGGTCCATGATCGCTTATAACCGGGCGATGGCGGACTGGTACCCCTGGGTCGTCGAGCCGGACGCCAACCTGATGCGCTGGGCCCTGCTGCACCCGGACGCCCGCAAGCAGTACGTGGGCTGGGAAGATCATGCCCGTGTGTACCTGGCCATGATCCGCATGTTCCTGGCGCGCCATAAGGCCGACCGTTTCATGACCTCCCTGCTGCGCGAGATCTACGAGGACCCGGACTGCCGTCGGCTGTGGGACGAAAGCCCCCATGTGGTCGCCCATCGCGACGGCAACCGATTCCGCATGCGCCTGCCACGGTTCGACTTCCAGGAGGTCGAGGTCGTCTCGCACCTCCTCTTCCCGGCTGGACACCCGGACTTGCGGGCGGTGGTGATCACCTGGCTCGGCAGCGAGCACGAGCTCCAGCCCGGATCCGTACAGCAGCCGAATGCGCTGTCAGCGGGCGGGGCCGGAGGCTCCGAGGCGATCGGGGACGCCTCCTGGGCGCAGGCCGGGTGGGCTGATTCAGCGGAGGACGCGGCAGCGCTCGCGGGCAACGGGGCGATCGACCTGCCGGAGCTGAGCGCTCTGGCCGGCCCTGGGTGCCGTCTCACGCTCAACCCGCAGGACCGGACCGTGGTGTGGGCGTATCGGCAGGACGGTGGCGGGTGGCGCGTGAATTCGCTCTCCGTGGAGGCGACGCTCAGCCGTCTCGTGCCGCAGTCGTCCCGCCGGGGCGTGGTGCGCGAGTACCAGCAGCTTCTGCGCACGACACTGCCGGCCTCCGCGGGAGAGGCCGGCAGTGAGCTGGACACGATGATCGCCGAGCTGTCGGAGCGCCTGGTGGTTCTGCGTGACCTGCGCGAGCAGCTGGACGAGTCGGTCGGTTGACGGCAGCGAGCTCGACCTCAAGCCTCGCCCCTCCCCTCGTGGGGGCGGAGCACTGGGGTCCGAGCCGCGCCGGATACCGAGTCGAGTCAGGCAGCGGGGTCGAGGACGACCTTGCCGGTGGTTCGGCGGGCCGCCATGTCCTCGTGCGCGCGAGCCGCTTCGCTCAGCGGGTACACGGTGGGCGCCGGGACGGCGAGTTCCCCGTCCCGTACGGCCTGGAAGAGGTCGGCCATAGAGTCGCGCAGCGCGGTCCGATGCCCGAACAGCAGGGGGAGCCAGAATCCGCTGACCGTCTTGCCGGTGGCCATGAGGTCGCGGGTGGTGATGGTGGTCTCGATGCCGCTGACGCTTCCGTAGACCGCCATCCGGCCCATGGGTGCCAGGGCTTCCAAGGTCGAATGGAGGGTGTCGCCGCCTGTCATCTCCAGCGCGGCGGCGGCTGCGCCATGGGTCGCCTCCTTCAGGGCTACGGCCAGGCTTGTCGAGGTGCTGTCGACGACGGCATCTGCCCCGAGGCCGAGGGCCAGAGCTCGCTTGGAGTCCGTGCCGGCCAGGGCCACCACGCGGGCTCCGGCCCGCTTGGCGAGCTGCACTGCTAGGGACCCGACGCCGCCGGCGGCTGCGGGCACGATCACAGTCTCCCCCGGGCTGATGCGCAGCACGGTGTGCAGCAGGTGCCAGGCCGAGTTGCCCTGGAGGGTCAACGAGATCGCCGTGGCGTCGTCGATGTCGTCCGGGACCGGGATCGTGGAGCGACGGTGAGCCAAGGCCACCTGCGCATATCCGCCGCCGCGCGTCAGGGCCACCACCCGCCGCCCGTCGCTGTAGCCCATCACTTCGTTGCCAGGGACGTACGGGAGCGTGACACCGGCCAGGTAGTCCCCTTCCCGCACATGCAGGTCCGCGTAGTTCACCCCCGCCTGGAGGACCTCGACCCTGTGGTGTCCGGCCTTCGGCTCCGGTTCAGGGACCGCCGTGAGCCGGAGGACCTCCGGGCCGCCGTGGCTGGACATAGTGACAGCTCGCACTTTCTCGCCTCTCAGCACTTCAAGATCATTCGAAGAAATTGCGCCACGCGCAATTTGAATGAATTGCGCCACGCGCAAATTCCGGAGACATTAAACCACCCTTGACGTGCAGGGCCTGGCAGGCATAAATTCCACCTCAATTCTTAGAGCCCTACGGACAGGAAACAACTCCCACAGTGAGCCGCATCACTTCCACTAAATTGCACGTGGCGCAATTTGTGGCGGCCCGCACACCGGACAGCGCCCACCGCGCGGCCCGTCAGGGCGCTAATCCCAGGCAAAAGGTGGCGGAGTCCGGGAGAGGCCACTCCCCAGGTCGAATGACGGGCGTCGTCGCTGCCCCGCCAGGAAACGATCTCTCTGCAGTGCAGGCTTCGCCTTCGGCGCCTGCACCTGATGGGGCAACAAGTTCTACAGAGTTTAAGAACCAAGTCTGGATCTTGACGCGGGTCCCTGCGTATGTTCGTCGTCCTCCGGGCAGCCCGCCCGGCACCGCGATCGTGAGGAGCGAGATACGCACCGACCAGACCGTTAGGTCCACATAGCAGCGACGGCGCCCGGGAGCGGGAACTCCCAGACGCCGAACGCTAAGTGGCATGTCCGCCCCGGCAAGGGCGGGGTTTGCCCACCATCACCACGCTGAGTCCTTCCGAGGGGCGCGTCAGCGTGGCAACACTGCAACGAGGAGTATCGCATGCCTCCTGCCCTGCGTAAAAGGCCCTTCCGCGTGGCCTGCGCGGCAGCCATCTCCGCCCCGGCGCGTTCACGCACCGCGACGGAGCCCGCCTCCCCTGCCCCGGCGAACCGCCGGCTCCGCCCCGTCGCCGGGAGCGGTCGATGAGCAGCGAAGCCCGCGAGTGGGTCTGGGAGCACAGCTCCAGCCGGGGGACCGCACGCCTGGTCTTGCTGTCGATCGCCGACCGGGTGGTCGACGAACAGTGCGTCTCCTGGGCCTCGTTGTCCAGCCTGGCCAAGCGCACGCGCGCTTCCGTCTCCACGGTGCGCGAGGCCATCGACCGCCTGGTCCATGCCGGTGAGCTGGAGCAGCTCGACGACCTCACCGGCCCGCAGCGCAGCACGGTCTACCGCCTGCCCCTCGCCGCCCAGGCCGTCGCAGAGACCGCGCAGGCCGAGGACGCCGGCCAGGTGCCGGCGGGCGAGTACGAGGCCGCCCCCACCCTGCGGGTCTCGGTTCTGCGGCGGTACGGAATCCGGCCGCGTGAGGTACCGGAATCCCCCGCGAGGGACCGGAATCCGGCAGTACCGGAAACCGGCAGGCCCCGGCGGAAACCGGCACCCCGACGTACCGGAAACCGGCACAACGGTGTACCGGAAACCGGCACACAGAACCGTAGTGAACCGGATTTGAACCGTAGGTACAGCAGTGGCGCCGCCGTCCTCTCGGCTGCCGAGTGGCAGGTCGACCCCGCCACCCACACCTGGGCCCGCGAGCAGGGACACCTCGACCGCCTCGGCCAGGAGGGCCTGCGTGCGGCCGACGCGAAGTGGCGTACCCACCGAGCGGCCTTCAAGCCGAGGCCGGCGGACGCCTGGGCCACCGACTGGCGCTCCTGGATCGCCCGAGAGCACGCCCCCAGCCGCCCGAACCTCTACGCCGTGCCCGGCGGAGCCTCCGCCGCCACCGGCGGTATGACGCGGGCCGAAGCCCACACCGCCGCCCTTCTCGCCGCCCTCGACGAGCCGACCGGAACGGAGGGCTGACCGTGGACCGCCGCGAAATCGCCGCCCTGCTGGCCTACATCGGCCGACTCGACCCCCGCACCATCCGCACCGACCAGGGCGAGGCCCGCGACCAGCTCGCCCAGTGGCACGAACTGCTCGGCGACGTGCCGATGGCCACCCCGCACGGCTGGGACGCCCGCGTCGCCGCCCGCCAGCACATCCGCACCTCGCCGTACCAGATCCTGCCCGCGGACGTGGCCCGTCCCTGGGAGAGCTACCGGCGCGACCGCCTAGCGAGGCACTCCGACCCCACGCCGTCCGTCGACCCAGACGACCAGGCCGCCTGGACCGCCGCGCTGGCCGGCGCCCGCCGCGCCGTCGCCGCCGGCCTCGCGCAGCCCGCGCAGGCCAGGGCGATCACCAGCGGGCGTAGCGGGATCGACCCGCAGCTGGAGGCCCGGCTGCGGGAGATCGGCTCCTGCATACCGCCCGCCGCCCGAGCAGCCCTCGCGCCCTACCGGCCCGCCCGAGCCGCACGCGAGGCGGCCGTCGCACAGGGCCGGCCCGACCCTCTCGGCGTGCGCTGCGGCTGGTGCCTGGCGCAGCCCGGTGAGCCCTGCCGCCGACGCCGGATCGGTCCCGACGACGGGGTACGCGGAACCGCCCCGCGTGCCACCCCGCACCCCGGCCGCCTCGACCTCGCCGCCGCCCAGCAGGCCCAGCAGCCGGCCATGGTCTGACCGGCGTCCACGGCTGGTGCACCCCGCTCGGTGCACCGCCCACCACCACCGTCCCTCCTCGGCTGCGGCGCACGCTCCCGCGCCGCAGCCGGCACCCGACGCCGTGCCCGCCGAGCACCGCCCTGGCCCGACGGCGCGACAGCACATCGGAGAACCCCCTTGCGCCACATCACCACCCACGACGCGCCGGCCACCGGCCTGCGCGGCATCGCAGACACCAGCTGGCACACCCGCGGAGCCTGCCACGGCATGGACGTCGAGGACGCCGACGCCGTCTTCTTCCCCCTTCCCCGGGACCACGAAGCCATCGCCGAGGCGAAGGAGCTGTGCGGCTGGTGCCCGGTGCGCAGCGAGTGCCTCAACTACGCGCTCGAGAACGTCCTCAAGGAGGGCATCTGGGGCGGGCTCACCGAAGCCGAGCGCCGCCCGTGGCACGACGGACTGCCTCAGCGGCTCGACTACCGGCGCGTGATCGCGTTCTTCCAGGGCCGCGACGTCCACCTGACCGAGGCCGAGCGCCAGGTCGTCGTCGACCACGCCTATGTCCGGGACTGGCGGCCCGACCGGCTCGCCGCCGGTCTGCAGATCAGCCACAAGCACGCCCGTGACCTGCTGCGGCAGGCGGCCAACAAGGTGCTCGACCGGGACCGCCGCCAGGGTGTGCCCCGGCCCAAGAAGAAGCGGCAGAAGACCGCTCCAGCATCGGGCCGCCCCGTGACCACCAAGCCCGGCACCCGACAGCCGGTGTCCCGCCAGGCAGCGTCGACCGTGACGCCCGCCTCTTTCGGAAAGGCCGCATGACCCACCCCGTCCTGTCCCTGGGTGACGCTCTGGACCTCCCTCTCCTCCTCGTCGTCGGCGTCCCTGCTGTCTTCGCCCTGGTGCTGGTCGCCTGGACGATCCGGCGCCGGGGAGGCCGCCCGCAGAAGCGCGTCGGCGGTCCGGCGGTCAAGGTCGCCGCCCTCGCCGCCCTCGGCTGCACCGCCTACAGCGCCGACACCTCGTGGCGCTTCGCGGCCGACTACCTCGACATGGCCGGCACCGCCGAGCGTGCCGGGATGTTCGCCGCCGCCGAACTGGCGCTCTTCGCGACCGCGCTGATGGCGCGGCAGAACCTGGCCACGCAGGGCGCCCCGGGCCTGCCCGGCACCCTGGTCTGGGTGATCACCGGAGTGCAGGTGATCCCCGCCTACGCCGAGAGCGGTCCCGTCGGCGGCACCGTCCGGGCCTTCGTCGGCCCGGTCATGGCGGCCATGCTGTGGCACCTCGCCATGGGAATCGAGCTGCGTCTTCACACCCCTGGCGCTGCCTCCCACGGGCTGCTCGCCGTCCTGGGCCGGGAGGTGCGCGAACGGCTGCTGTCCCGCCTCGGCATCGCCGCCCGCGACCGCGACGCCGCGCAGATCACCCGCGACCGGGCCACCGCCCGCGCGGTC